>CAZPPD010000384.1:0-5941 GCA_964588185.1 uncultured Alcaligenaceae bacterium
TTTTCAGTTAAAGCATCCAAAATTTCTCTTCGCTTTTCGGGGGTAAGGGAAGTCAGAATTTGCTTCCAATCCTCTGCAGTCATTTCTTTGAAAATTTCTTGTTTAAATTCCTCTTTGATTTCTTGTTTGAATTCCTCTTTGATTTCTTGTTTGAATTTCTCTTTGATTTCCTGTTTGAATTCCTCTTCTAATTCTTGGGTAAATTGTTCGACAGAAAATGGCATATTCAACCCCTCCAATGTGTACTGTTTTACCAGTCTTTTCAATATAGTGCTTGCATTTGATTCCCTGAGTTTGAAATTAGCAACACCATATTTTATATTATCCTCTTCAGCGCTAAATAGGTGCCAAAAAGCGTTGTGTTTTTTCTTTTGAATTTCACGTAGGACAATTATTCGAACGACATCAGATCCTCGGGTAGCATTGTAGACCCCATCTTGCAGCTTGTGAAAAACCAATATTTTTGCCAGCTTTTTTGGAAAGCGAGTGCTGACTCCATACAGCCGAAACGCCTCTTCGGGAAGTGGATGTTCTTTGAGTATTTGTTTTCGGTAATTAACATAATGTCCGGTTAGCTCCTTTAACGCCCAATCATCCAAAGGTTCGTGTAATGATTTGTAGCTGAGGAGATTATGGCCGACTAAATCATCGATCCCGTCCGGCAGTTTCTCCGGAAAAGATCCCTCATGTTTTTTGATGATCACCACATCCAAAAATTGTTGCTGCAAGGATAAATCTTTCTCCAATTCTACTTCAAAGGGAGAACCGGCGAAAAATGCGTCAACACTGCTCCAAACAAACGATGCCAAGAATGCCTGGATTGTTCTTCTGATAATTCTTCCTTAGTCATATTCCAGCAATACCCGGAACTGGAAATGGGTTGATTTCTAGTTAAAGTTAACCTCGCCCTCAAAATAGATAAAAAGATTAAATCGAATTTGCAACAATTTCAATTAGGCAATCGGATTCTGCCTTCGACAAAATCAAGAGTGCGCCCTATGTTTTAATGTTTTTGGAAGCCATTTTAAGGCACCCCTAAGTATACCCCTCAATGAATAAGGGACTACTTTTTTCCCTTTTGACAATCCAGTTTCCCGGGAGATCGGCTTTGCTTGCCCTTTATACCCTAACGCTTTTCCTAGCCGCCTTGCTTACTTTTTCCGTCCAACCCTTGGTAGCCCGCATGGTCCTTCCCTACTTTGGGGGATCTGCCTCAGTCTGGAACACCTGCGTTTTGTTTTTCCAATTTGGACTTTTAACCGGTTATGCTTATTCTCATTTTGGGCCCAGATTACTGGGTGTTCGGGGCCATAAAATTCTTCACCTTGTGCTGATGGGGATCGCCTTAATATTTTTACCTCTCTCTATTCCAATCCCTTCCCTGTCGGTTTCCTTTCCCATTGCCCTTCAACTGCTGGGAATTCTCCTGCTCCAGGTCGGACTGCCATTTTTCTTGGTGACCACTACGGCTCCTTTGGCCCAACACTGGTTTTCCTTAAGTACTCATCGTAAAGCCCACGATCCTTATTTTTTGTATGCGGCCAGTAATTTGGGCAGCTTGTTAGCCTTAGCTCTCTATCCTGCTTTTTTGGAGCCCAATTACACTTTACCGAGTCAAAGTTGGATTTGGGCCGGGAGCTATGGATTGTTGATACTTTTGATAGGGATGTGTGCCCTCCTTTCTGCCAATAGAAATGTCAACCCGCCGCTGATTTACTCATCAAACGACTCCCGGCCCGAAGCCCAGGCGAATGGGCATAGCAAATCGGATAACCAACCAACAAATGGGTCCTCTCCTTCCGGTAGGTCAACCGAGGTCTCTCTCTTTCGCCGGCTTCATTGGGTAACACTGGCATTTGTTCCTTCTAGTCTGATGTTGAGCGTTACCACTTACTTGTCCACCGATATCGCACCCATGCCGTTACTTTGGGTAACTCCCCTGGCAATCTATCTCTTTACTTTTATTCTGGCCTTTTCAAAGTTTCCGCATCTTCCAGTAGTCAGGATTACTCCTATCGCGATTCTCATTGTCACACTCTTGCTGCTCTCTGAGTCGACGGAGCCGTTATTCTTGGTGATGGGAATCCACCTAGGCGGGTTGTTTGTTATCGCCCTAATGTGCCATGGTGAACTGGCAGAACTGAGGCCTCACACCAAAAATCTAACCGAGTTTTATGTGTGGATAGCTCTTGGGGGAATGTTGGGGGGCATGTTTAATTCCTTGATCGCCCCGCTGATATTCAAGAATATCAGCGAGTACCCAATCGCTTTAATTCTGGCATGTCTGCTCTGGCCCGGAAGAAATCCAAAAAACCGAAATCTTCCAAATTCCGTCAAAAATTTCGCTTACCAAGATCTCCTTCCCGGTTTGGGATTAGCCGTATTGACTTTGGCGATCGTGGTTTCGATTCCCAATTTGCAAATTCTGATGGCATATGTTCTTCCCGATTATTCTTTTGATGATCCCCACAATTTGCGACGAGCTGCTTTCTTTGGATTGCCAATCTTTATCTGCTATGTCATGCAGGACAGGCCGGTGCGATTTGCTCTGGGAGTAGCGGGACTATTCCTGGCACTGGCTTTTGATTCCGGAATCTACGGCAAAGTAGAATTTGGAGAGCGAACTTTTTTCGGCGTGCACCGAGTCACCATTGATTCGAAAGGAAAATTTCGCCGCCTTTATCACGGCAATACCATCCACGGGCAACAATTCCTTGACCCAAAGCGTCAAGGCGAACCACTTACCTATTACCATCGAAAAGGCCCAATCGGCGGGATCTTCCTTCAACTAAAAAAATCCAAGATACAAGTAAACAAAGTCGGTTTGGTTGGATTAGGAGTCGGATCCTTAGCAGCATACGCAGAACCGGGGCAAGATTGGACATTCTATGAAATTGACCCAGTGGTTCGGGATATTGCCACCAATCCTGAGTTTTTCACTTTTTTACAGAACAGCAAAGCAAAAACAGAAATCATTATTGGTGATGCTCGACTAAGTCTTACAAAAACACCGGACAAATATGATGTGATGGTAATCGATGCCTTTAACTCCGATTCCCTGCCTATTCATCTGCTGACGAAAGAAGCCCTGGCCTTATATTTGGAACATCTACAGCCGGATGGAATTATTGCTTTTCATATATCCAACCGCTATCTCAATTTGGAACCGGTCCTAGCTGCTTTGGCGAATGATGCTAATCTTCTTTGTTATTCCCGACAAGATTTAAGGAAGTCAAACACCGAGGAAGAGGAAGGAAAATTTCCTTCTCATTGGATTATGATGGGAAAAGATTGCCCCCCAATTCGAAAAGTTGCTCGGCGCAAACTTTGGTTTCAAATCAAAAAATCTGATTCCAAGTATTTATGGACAGATAATTATTCCAATGTGCTGAACATATATAAATGGAATGAGCTAAAGTAATTTTTCAAACGGAAGTGGATATATCTATCTATGAAAGCTCCTCTGATAAATTCAACAGCTGAAGTTGATCAGCTGTGAGACAGCTGTATATTACGAAAACCTATCTTTTATATTTCTCATCGAAAAAAAGGTGTCAGCTGTCAAACTTTAAAAAATTCTCTGAATCATAACATTTGCCAACACGCCAAATTAATAGCGCTTTTGCAGCTGTTTTTCCGTTCATTAAAAAGAATTTTATCAGCCTGAAAATATTCACAAGTCATTTATTCCATGCCATTTATGGTGGGGCTTACAGATTGCTTCGTTCGGATTTTGTCACCCGTAGGAATCATGCCAACAACTGTAAACCTAGTTTTGGTGAAAACATTAGGATGGTGTTCCACCAATCCTATTTTATAGCGTAGAATTCGACTGTGATGTTCTTTTATATCCTCGCTCGAAGGAGAGTAGCGACATGTTGGTTCTAAGCCGAAAGCTCGGGGAAAAAATTTATATCAACGACAATATCTGCATAACCGTTGTAGATATCGATCGCGGTAAAATCCGCCTTGGCATTGAGGCTCCCCGCGATGTCCCGATTTTCCGCAAGGAACTGCTTGCCTCCGAGAACAATGAAACACCTGCCCCGACCGTCTCCTCTAAGTAAAGATGATTCGAATAGCTGAAATACTTGGCAGGACGCCATTCTTGGGAAGAAGTCCTCGTCTTGCCTGCCAAGTTAATTGGTTGGAATCTTTCTCACGTCACAATTTTCCAATCTCCTCTCTCATATAATAATAGTAGGGAATATAGGGATGATATGGATCCCGTTATTTTTGATTATTATCCACATAATTATTTAATCATTATCCAACTTTCCAAATCTATATGCGACTTCGACAGGTCATTATCTTCGAACAAGAAGCAGTTTTAGCATCCCTTCTTCAACAACTGCCAAATTCTCATCAGTGGCGGATTAGAAACTTCAAAAATTCTGCTTCGGTTTTGCCGGCGTTAAAAGAAGGAATAGAATTTGTCCTAATTCCGGTGGGTAGAGATCTGCTGGAAGAGATGGCTTTGTTGGAGCAAATCACCTGGTCTTATCCCGAAACCATAACAGTTGTGATTGGGAGGAATGAGCATCCGGATTTGGCCGGTTTAGCCTGGGATTTGGGAGCCCGTTTCGTACTGTTCCCGCCGTTTACAACAGGCCAAGTTGGCGAATTGGTTAATAGCTTGTTGGACGAGCACAAAAGAAAAGGCCCAGGGAAATAAACCCTGAGCCTTTTTGATTTCTTCCTTGAACCTTCTGCCGCCAGGTATATTCTTCCTAGCGGTTGCGAGCCTGTACCAAGAAAGTTGCATCTGCAGAAGGACCCGACAAACGAGCATTGATTTCTTGGCCGGGACGAACCAAAACCCGTCCTTTCACAGAAATTGGCTGACCGTCTTTCACCATCTCAGCGCGAAGAACATAGTAGTAGGTTTGTCCTTGTTGCAGAGGCGGAGTTACGAAAACTCGACGAGAAGAAGTACTCTTGGTTGGATTGTCATCGACAAATAATTTAGCATCGCCTGGAAGTTCGACTATCAACCTTGCTCGAGCACTTGCTTCCTGGTCTGCTTGTTTCGGATTCGGAACAGGTTCTCCTTGAGGAGGAGTTGGTTGCCCTTGTTGAATATCCCCCTGGTGAGGGTAAACCGGAACGCCCGGCATCGTTGTTGGATTGTAAGGAGAATAGCAACCCCAGCATCCAGCACAATGTCCGGCGTAACAGCCATATCCAAAGTGGCAACCATAGCTGCCATAGCCGTGCCCGTAAGCTCGATAACCTCCACCGTAGCATCCGTAGCAACCATAACCTGAGTAGCAACCATAGCCACCGTAGCAGCCATGACCGGCGTAGCAACCATGATAACAACCATGAAATCCGCCAAATCCATGGCCGCCGAACAAATGGCAATCAGTGGCAGTGCCACCTGTTGCCAAAGCAGTCATTAATACCACGCTATACATTCCGCACCACCTCACAAACCCGAATAAATGTTTTAATAGGAAACCCCGTTATTTCCTTTTTGACCTTATTGCGTTAACAAGGCCAACTTAGTATAAATAGTAAAAATAAGAAAAGTTTGTGTCAAACCCTTTTCGGACTTTTGGTAGGTTTTTTTAAATTTTGGACAAGGAGGAACGAAGAACTGTCTAGAAGGGGATAATGCGAGATGATGTCCCGAATTGGAATCATTTCTTCAACCCGGATAATCAAACCCATGCCTATAATATTCCTTAGAAGGTATTAAGGCACCTTCATTCAGTAGAAATCTCTGGTCCTAACCTAAATCAGGATGTTTTGATGTATTGGTTAGACACGATAATTATTGGTGCCCTAGGATTTGGAGCCATTGCTGGTGCCTTTAGTGGTTTTCTTTGGCAAGTCTGCCGAATTCTAGCTTTGGTGATGGGACTTTATTGCGCTTTTGTTTTTAATGATGTTTCGACCTCCTTCATTCAAACTCATTTTCTTCCTGACAGTTCTGCGT
>CAZPPD010000385.1:0-5936 GCA_964588185.1 uncultured Alcaligenaceae bacterium
AAACGGGTTGAATGGCTGACAGTCTACCGATAGCAAACGGGTTGAATGGCTGACATCCACCTTTTGGTATAAATCCTTTCGGTTAAGTGTTTTGTTTAGGGCGAAAGCAAGGATTTCTCTTCGGTTGGTTCCGGAGGTATTGGCTTCATAGCCCCGGATTATGTTCACCAGTGTTTGCGAAGGGTCATCCTTGTCCTCGTCGAGACGATTCTGCAATTGGTTTGGGCTCAGGATGTCCTCGGGAGTAATTTCCGAAGAGGTTGAAGCCGGCAGCAAGAAAACCAACAGAAATGCTGTCAGAATCGGTGCAAAAGCCCCGCCGCAACGACCTCCCACGGCAATGATGCTACTGGCAGTACCTCTGGCGGAAAACGGCATCCACTTACTAACAATGGAAGCCCCGGTGGGATAAGCACCGGCTTGGGCAAAACCGAACAAAAACCGCCACAAAAGCAAAAGGAAAAAGACATATGAGATTCCCATCAATCCGGTCAGAATCGACCACGCCAAAATGTAAATGGTCAGCATCGTTCTTGCCCCAAACCGGTCGCTAAACCAACCGGAGGGCACCTGACCCAAGGAGTAAGAGAAGAAGAAAATGTTCAGCAGAAACCAAGACAGGAATTCGGAGACTGAGAAATCTTCAGTTATATAAGGCACCAGAAAGGATAAAAAGAAACGGTGCAAATACAACATAAAAGCCATCAAAGTGGCCATTGCCACAATTTGATAGCGAACGGAGGTGGGTTTTTTCACTCGCTCATCAGGATGGGAATTTTGCTCGCTCATAGGTTTGCCCATGGAGATTGTATTTGATGGGGTCCTATTCTCCTGAGCATTTTGGGAAAAGGCAAGTCTCGATCTGCTTGGTCTACTTTCTAATTGACGCTAGCCTAAGTTCTGAGATAATCACCTAAACTTTAAGCTCACCAATTTTTCCGCCTTTTTTCCAACCTCAAGGTATTTCCATTATGCAATTACGTTCGATTCAAATTAGAGGTCTCCTCTACCTTGGTTGTTTGCTTCTTTTGAATGTTTCGGCAGCCGCAGGGAATTGGCCCCGTTTTCGCGGAGAAAATGGGACGGGGATAGTGACGGATGCGAAATTGCCGGTCGACATCGAAGAAAAGAATATCCTTTGGAAAAAACCGATCCCCGGGGACGGGCATTCCTCGCCCATTGTCTGGGAAAACAAAATATTCCTGCAAACCGCTTCTGCAAATATCAAAGAACGCTTTCTTTTATGTCTTGATGCCAAATCGGGAAAAACGCTTTGGACTCAAACCGTTTCGGGCTCCAAGGTTCACAAGCATCCAAAAAATTCCTTTGCCTCTTCCACTCCTGCCACCGATGGGAAATTGGTCTACGTATCGTTTTGGGACGGCCAAGATATCCTGGTGCAAGCCTATGATTTTTCCGGCAACCAGAAATGGAACCGTAACCTGGGGCCTTGGAAAAGCGAACATGGAGCCGGGGCATCGCCGATTGTTTACAAGGACAAGATCATCTTGGCTAATGACATGGATGGGAAATCCAAATTGATTGCCTTGGATTCCAGTTCCGGAAAAACCGTTTGGGAGACGCCTCGTCCCGCATACCGCGCCAGCTATGGGGCACCTTTCATTTGGGAAACCCCAGCGGGGGAACCGGAATTAGTGATCGTCAGCACAACAGAGTTCGCCGGCTATAATCCCGAAACCGGGGAAAGAAACTGGAATTGGACGTGGCAAAAGCCGGGTAAAAAAGCCTTACGGGTTGTTGGATCGCCGGTATTTTTTGATGGATGCGTTTACGGGTACAGCGGTTCCGGTGGCGGCTCCCGTTTTACCGTGGCCATTCAAGTTTACGACGATGGGAAAGAACCTCAGCCGAAATTACTTTGGTCTACCAAAAGGCTTTTCCCATATGTGCCGTCGCTGCTTTCGTACAAAGGGAATTTGTACACTACCAATGATAAAGGCGTAGCCGCGTGCTTTGACGCTAAAACCGGGAGCAAAATCTGGGATCAACGCATTTCCGGCGCTCCGTTTACTGCTTCGCCCGTTATAGTGGACGGAAAAATCTACGCGGGGGATGAAGCGGGAGATCTTTTCGTATTGAATGCCGACCCTGCTTTTCAGTTGTTGTCGAAAACCTCCTTGGGAGAACGGATTCGAGCTACTCCAGCCGTAGCCAATAACCGGCTTTATATCCGGGGTCGGTATCACTTGTTCTGCATCGGGAATTAACGGACAAAAATGCGCATACTAACCCGACGGCACGCAAGCGAGGGCGTCGACAGTTAGAAATTCCTCGCTAACCCGCCGGGTTTTTATTTCTAATGTCCTGAAACAGAAATTCGTTTATTTACCTCGGGTGAAAATGGTGGCATACTTTCGGGCCGAGCTGATGTTAACCTTGTAGCCGCGACATTACCCACCCGAAAGCATGCCACCATGCCGGGAATTACCAATTTGGAAGAGTGATAAGATCCTAATGCCTATGAGTGAAGTTCGGCCTAGCAGGCCCTTCGAAGACTCAGGGCGTGCCACTTGTGCCACTTGTAGCCGCGACATTACCGGCCCGAAAGCAGGTCCGGTCCCGAGTATGCTTTTGGGATGGGTTGTCACGCGTGTCACGCGTGCCACTTGTCCCGCAAATATGGCTTCGATTATGTGGAAGCCATCCGCCAAGAATATACAAGTGCTTCATTCACTTGCCTTGGGTTCTTCAGCGATGTGCGCAGACAAAGAGCCTTGAAACAATGGCAGGATTGGCAGGAGAAACAGGAAGAAGCGGCTTCCTAGAAGGCCCAAGGTTAATTTGTGGTGCGGTTAAATTTACGGGCCGTCCAAAACTCATTTTCAAACTCGATAAAACTTTTCTCAACTGGGAATGCTAACTTGATAAGAAGAATTTCCAATCGCATCGCCGCCCGCGACCTTTGCCCCCTCTCCAACACGGCTGCGTCTAAGTTGCAGGCGGTTGAAATAGATCTCCACCAGCTTCCTTGAATTCTTTGGCCACTTCCGCGATTGCAGCCTGCCGGATTTCTTCCGGATTTTCTTTCACCTGCTGCCAAATCTCTTCGGGGAGAGCTTGTTTCAATTGCTGCAAAAGCTGTTCCCACTTTTGCCGCTCCTCCTCAAGGTGAATACTAGCACATATGGATTCGAGTTGCATGGCGGTGGCGATGAGGGCGGGATAGTTCTGCATTTGCAGCCAGATTTGGAGTTGTAACTCTAGGTTGACTTTCAGGGCAAAGCGATCGTGAATTCGCCGGCCAATTTGCTGAGACTCTTCGGCGAGGAGTATTGCCTGGGCCAATGCATTGCATGCCTTCGCAACTCGTGCCAAGTACGCCAAAGCCGATTGGCGACCGAGTTCGTGGGATAAACTGCTATACAACCGAAGGACGTCCACAAGCATCGTGAAAGCGCGGTTGTGCTCTCCGCGATCGAGTGCCAACAAACCTTGCGATTGGAGGCAGTTGGCCTCTCCCAGGCGATCCTTGATGTCGCGAAAGATGGGCAAGGCCGCTTCATACGCCTGCGCCGCCCCCGCCAGATCGTCCTGGCGCATCTTCAGATTGCCCAGGCTCTTCAGGCAGTTGGCCTCGCCTCCTCTGTCACGGCTTTTTACGGCATGTTTCAACCCACTCATTACTAATCTTTCCAGCGTGGTCGTCAATGCACTGAAAAGCAGACTATTCGCCGAGGCCGCCGCAATTCGGGCCATATCGGATTTGCCAACTTCGTTGCGTTCGAAAGTAGCGAGCCAATCGGCCAAGTCGGTCAATGTGTTTTCCTCGGTCAACAGCCGCGACATGCCCAAGGTGATTTCCCCCGAGGTGACACGAGCATCACAGAACTCTGCGTAATCGGCAAAGGCTGCGAGCGCCCGCGTCCGATATCCATCTTTGTCGAGGCTCGATTGCGTGAGTAAACGCCGCGCGTACCAGTGGATGGGGACCGGATAGAAATAGCGGCGGTCGTGGTTGAGCCAGCCGATCATGTGATAGCGCGCTAAGTGGAGAAGGGCAACACTCTCGAAGCCGCCCGCGACGTGAAGAGCCACCTGCTCGGGCAGTCCGGCAGGAAACAGCGACAGGGCCATGAACACCTCGGCCGCTTCCGGATGTCGCTGTTGCAGTACGTCGAAGGAAAGGTCCATCGACTTAACGAGGCTACGGAGACGCAGCTTATCATTATTCGGGAGTTGGTCGAACACCCCTTCGCGGCCAATCAAGCCGGGATCATCCACAAAGGCTTCGACATCGCGAGCTTTAAGCAGCCCCAATACCCGTTCGGGACTATTGCCGGTGAGATGAAAATGCTGGGCAACCAGATGGATCGAGCGAGGATGACCGTCCAACACATCCAAGAGGTCATTCCAACTGCGGCTCTCAATCCAAGCGGAGTCGAGCGCTCCGATTTGCTCCAACTCGGCTTTCAACATGGCTGATGCTTGGGAACGCTCCATGACGGGGACATCGACCTTGGTAATCGTGGGCTCGAAAAGAAGCCAGCGGGTGGTCAGCAAAATGCGGAGGTTGGTGGTGCCTTCGATCAGAGTGCTCAGTTGGTCGCGAAATTCGTCCTCGACAACATCGTCTTTCATGAGGTCTTCGGCATTATCCAGCAGGAGAAGAATGTTTTCCCGCTGAGCGGCGAAACAAGCCGCCAGTTCCTTGTCATCGGGAGCCGCTTGGGTCAGCCCCAGGGCGGTCGAGAGCAGGCCGCGAAGTTGTTGGGTGCTGAAACCGGGCTGAATGGTCTGATAAATAACGCGGCGGCAGAGCTTTTGGTCATAGGCCGCGCGGGCGATTTCTTTGACCAACTCCGTCATACCAACGCCGGGTAGGACAACCACGGCAACCAGCCGACTTTTACGGAGTTTGTCCAGACCATCCCGCTCTTGCTCCTTGCGGATCTGGTAGGTTTCGAGGCGGCGGGGCAAGGGTTGGAACTCTTCGGCAACCATCCGCATACTGGGGTCGCCGGAAGGACGAACCAGGGCCACCGGTACACTCCAGGCCATGTGGTCGTGGCCGTAAGATTCGCGGCGTGCCTGGGCCAGTGCCGTGGGAGCATGGCGATGCTCCGGGAGTAGACGGAAAAAGCGTCCCATCAATTCGGCACTGCCGCGGACCGGCAGGTTGGCTTGAGTGGCTATGACACAGGAAAGATCGCCCCCTTTTCGTGCCAGCAGTTGTTGGCCAACGCCGCTGAAAGCGTGTGGTGCAACCGAAGATTGGCACGAGCACAGGAACGCCAGCGAAAGACCTTTGCCTTGAACAGCCAACCCTAATTGCTGGGCCGTAACGTCTGCCGGCCCGCCCGTGCCGTCATCCAAACAGATTCCCCAGCCACCGGAAATTCCATGGGCAAGAATCACCAGGTAATCATAGGGGTCATTCTGGCGGTGGTCTTCGAGTTCGGCTTGCAGCTTGTCTCGGCTGGCGTTATCCAGAACTGTAAGTCGCTCGCCAAAAATTGCGGTCATGCCTTCGATGTGGGGACTGGGGTCGAATGGATCTCCCGACATGAGAGGACAAGCCCAGGCCAGCAACACGCGCGGGTTTTCCGCCAGCCGAAGATGGGTTGATGGCTGATCCAACAACACTCTTTGCAAGGAAAAGCCGGGATAGTGAAAAAGGTAGCCGAGATCCTCGCACAGCAACTCCCATGGGAGCGCGGCCATTGCCTGCGTGCCTGCGGACAATTCAACCGACATGGTAATCGGCCTTATACCGGCTCTGGTGCGAACCAGCTGCCACGCTGAACCAAGGTTGTTTTGGACAATAATGGCCTGGAAGAGGTCTCGGCCAAAATTCTTCAAATCGGACTCGCCGTTGTCATTGGCCTGAACATACCTTTGCAAGAACTTTTTCCAGTTGTCCTCCCTGCCAAGGGATCGATTCATGTCCAATGCAAAAGTCCCGTTCGCATCCGTGC
>CAZPPD010000386.1:0-5917 GCA_964588185.1 uncultured Alcaligenaceae bacterium
TAACAACGCGAACAGTTCCTGGAATAAGTCGCGTTGTTCCATATGTTCCATTCCAATGTGTCAATCTTGCAGTTGAGGGAGATTCTATTCTAACCCGGTCGCAGAATCCAATAACCGCGTTAGACTCTCGATTAGATGAATGCAATGTTGGACTGCCGGAGAACCGTGGCGGAGGGCTACAACCCGGATGGCTTCGGCAAGGCGCAGGCTTTCTTGCGGATCAATGGGACTTCCTCCGGTGCTATTCAAGTCTTCGGCAATCTTATCCAGCACCGAACTGGGAGGCGGAGTTTCTTTTCCGGGAGAAGCTGTCCTCTGCATGGTTTGGGTCAGCGATTCGCTGGCGACCAAGGCAGCTCCCACGGCGTCCAATAACATCTGGTGAGACTTTCGCTGCGACAAGTTTTGCCGGAGCATTTCCGCACCAAATTCTCCTGCATCCTTGACCAGGCGGATGTCCGCAGCAGAAAATCCTTCGGGGTCCAGTTGGCCGTCCGTGCCGGCCTTGTCAAAGAGTTCCAAGACGACGTGAATTCCCGGAGCCACGGCTAGAGGAGCTGCCAGTAAAGAGAACCGCTCCTTCTCGAAGGGCTGCAAATCCGCAATGCCTTCGCCGGCATGCGTAGTAAGATCCTTCATCACGCAGGGTTCTTGCTGACTGATCACACTTGCCGCCAGCGACTGGGAAAAAGGGATCAAAGGGCCTTCTATTGGTTGGCCCGAGGCGTCGTAAACGCGAAGGGATTCCGCAGGAGTCTTGCGGGCATCAAAGTGGCGGACAAAGAGAACCCCGTCGCATGCCTTGGTGGTGCTCAACAGAAACTTGAACAGGGTTCCGATTGTCTCGGGCAAGGTCACCGGGTCATTCATTGCGGAGAGGGATTCCACCAAGGGGAGTATCTTTTCCACTGAATCTCGGAAAGAAACCAGGCTTTGGTGGAGATGGCGTTCCCGTTTGGCTGGGCGGATGAAGCGTAGCTGCTTTTCCACAGCAGCGAGGAAGTTCTCTCGGGTCAGTTCCTGATTTTTGTCGAGGTAATCGCGGACTCCCCGCCGCATGGCATCGAGGGGAGTCGCCTGATCGGCGTAGGCGGTTATCATGATGGCGACAATACCGGGATTGAAATCGTAAAGGTCTTGCAAAAGGTCGAGGCCATTTACACCGGCACCTAGATTCCAATCCAGGATCGCTAAATCGATTTCATGATCATTGGCCAATAACAAGGCGGATTCGGAGTCTGCGGCAGTGAGAAGTTGTAAACCCCAGTCGGCTTCCCGCAACCATTCCGTCACCGTTCGGCGGACGGATTCTTCGTCATCGACAACCAAAACAACTTCGCCCGATTCGCCGGTGGCAGCCATGATTCACCCCTGTGTTGACTTATTATTTACCCTATAGGTTTAAACGCACGGGGGGAAGCTATTTGCGCCGGATGCCTTATTTGTTGGATCGTATTTTGGAAGTGGAAGGAGATTGCTGAAGTCGCCGAAGTGTCGGTAACCGCCAAGTTCGCCATTGGTAAGTAAATTGCTCTGAGATCAAACCGCGGAAGCTTCCCATTGGGAGGGGCGAGGATGGCTCCCAAAATTTCTGAAGATCCCAAAATCCAGTGGGACATTCGGGCTACCTTGCCTCTTCTTGACCTCACATCTAATCGACCGGCTTGGCAAAGGGAATTCGCAATGGTTTTTCGAGGCTCTCAAAATCCCGGCACTTCATGCGAATGGTGACGGCATGGAAATGGCTTTCAAAGGCGATCTCATCATCTTCCCCGAAGGAATCATCCAGGATTGTTTTCACACCGTACAACGTCCCGAACGGAGAACGAACTCCCCATTCGCAATCCCGGAAAACTTCGGCAATTTCACGATCACTTGCTATGCGGACTGTGGCACCCATCGTTGGTTTTAACGCTTGCAAAACAACCTGATGCGTTGCCGGCAGGACAGCAATGGAATAGCCGGTTTGTCCGCGAAGCAGAACCGATTTCGCTAATTGTTTTCCGGAAACGTGTAAGTATTTAGCCCGTCTTTGCGCAGTATAAGCCGGCGGATGAAGGAGAGTGGAATACCGTACTTCTTGTTCGTCCAAAAAGAGAGGAACGCGCATAGCTTCGCCAATCAAAAGGTAATTTCGTGAAACCAACAGGGGTGAATCCTGTTGCCAAAAGATCTGAGCCATGAAAATTGCTATGAGCACAGTATAACCGAAATGGAGTTGGCAAAGTCTAGGAATGTTGCCAAATATACGACCGAAGGAAGTTAATCCGGTCAACTGGTATGGGAAATATCAGTAATGAGGTATCGGTGGAAAGAGCGGAGTTTTGAAGTCGCCCGATAAGGCAAAAGCTCAGGCAAAAAGAAGGGTCGGGTCGGCTCCTTTTAGTGATAGAGAAACAACGGAACCTTTGCCTTTTCAATCAACTCCTTGGTTACAGAGCCGAAGAAGAATTCCATCAGAGTAGACCTGCCATAAGCTCCCATCACCAGCAAAGTCGCTTTGAGGTTGTCGACCTGTTTCAAGAGGGTATTGGAGATGCCGTCTGTGGAAGCGATGGGGTGGACCTTGGCTTCGATCTTATTGTGATGAAGGAAATTCTTGGCCCGTTCGGAGATCACTTGGGCTTCACGCAGGGTATCTTGGATAGTTACCACATGGACTTCTTGGATTGTGTCCAAACCGGCAGCTTGGTAGGCCTGAAGAGCACGGGCTGATTGCAGGCTGCCGTCGTAGGCGATGAGTGTCACCGTTCCTTGCGGGATTTTCTCCGGGACTGCTACTACAGGCCGGACGGAGTCATGAATAACCCGTGTCAGTGTGTCGCAGGGAGTCTGTTCCGTCTCAAAATGGAAGAAGGTTTTCAGCCCGAGAATGACCAAGTCGAATTCCTGAGCCGCGGTAGAGATTTCCTCGGCCGGGTCTCCGCAACCTTCGATGGTCTTGCAAGCGACGCCGGATTGTTTACACCCTTCCTCGAATTCGTTGAAGAATCTGGCGATTTCCTGTTGGGCATGCTCCATTCGTTTTTTGTCGCGGTTCTCTTTGAATGTGGCTCCGCCCAATGGAACCGGTTCGCCTTGGCGAATCGAGGGCTCATCCAAAACCGCAATACCACCCAACAGGGCATTGCCTTTTTTGGCCCAATGTAATCCTAACTGAGTCGCCACCCTGCTGTGTGATGATCCATCCAAACCAACCAAAACACTACCAAGCATTTTTTCACCTTTGGAAATTACTCCCCAACACTATTCCCATTTATTTTCTTATCAAAGGCGGTCAGGTTATCCAATCCGAACTCAAATGATAATCCATGGAAGTGATTTTTCCCATTCCGGCTTAGCCGATTGGCTGGGATAACAATAATGATTTCAAAATTTACATTGTGCCCGTAGAGAGAAATTTTAGTGAATGGGAGTTTGCTTCATTGATGATTTTTAATTTGAAAGGAATATGCCGATGACAGGGAGAATTGAAAAATGAAATCAAAATAAAAACCACCTAATTCCCATAACAAAATTTTAATCATCCCTATTCTATGATTATCGGAAAACGATTTTCAGCTGGTAACTATTCGAAGAACTAGAGTTTTAAAAGGCTTTATGTTTCTCTTCCTTTACAGTGGGAGTGCTTTTTCCAGTAAATTTCCTCACCGAATTAACCTTCCTTGATTCTCGCGGTTTGGCAATCAAAGGTGTCGATCCGGTCCGTTATTGCAAAAGTCGGTAGAAGTATCATTACTTGAACTATAGCCCGGTGATTTTTAAGAAGATGGGTGATTTTCGGTGGAGCGATAGGAGGAGATAACATAAAAGATTTAAAGACGCTTGGAAGGAGGGCAGTTTTTATGAAACCGATTACCGGCTTCGTCAAAGAATGTTGTCTGGTTGCCCGAAATGCTAGTTATCCAGCAGTTGATTTGTATCTTACTTATGTCCACTGGTGTTTGAATTCGGGAATCCCGGTTCAGGACCAATACACGTTTCTGGACATGCTGGAATGCTTTGGGCTGAAGTATCGCGAACGCGAGAACAAATCCTGGTTCAAAGGGATTTCTGTTTTGCCCCACTACCGGATGGTTTATATGGGCGAGGAAGAGGAAGGTGACGAAGAACTTTTCCTCTAAGAATAAAGTTCCCTTTAAAAGCTGGATCCCCAACCGGCACTATTTCCAAAACAGGATTGTTCGGAAAAAGAAATTCTCTCCCCTCCCAAACTATTACAGCGAATAACTCTCCAATGCCTCTTTCAAATCCGGCCAAGGTATCGTTGGAGAGAGCGTCCTCCATTTGGAGCTATCCAAAGAAACATCTTTGGGGCGAGGTTCTTGCGCATCGGGTCGATTTCGAGAACAGGCACTAACCAAACTCTTGTCCACACCCAATCTCTCCGCCAAATCTAATCCCATTTTCAACCGGCTCAATTTCCTTGGTCCACCTAAATGAAGAATTCCAGTCTCCTCGGAGATTGCCAGCGCTACAAGTGCACTGGCCGCAGTTTCCATGCACAGAGGTGTTCGCCACTCATCTTCGAAGCAATAAATTACTTGGCCGTTTTTTAGGGAACGGACTTGTTGGTCGAAAAATGCCAAGGAATCATTGATGAGGGTTGGCGCAAACAATAGGCTGAGGCGGATTATTAATGAGCGGGAATGATTCCGGATAACCTGTTCTGCCTGAACTTTCGTTCTGCCGTAAACAGACAAAGGGGCCGTAGCGTCTTCTTCCTGGTAGCTGCCTTTCTCTCCATCAAATACCATGTCGGTCGAAGTAAACAAGAATCTTGCCTGGTTCTTCTCCGCTAGTTCTAGCAGTGTTTGCGTCCCCTGAACATTCACCCAGTGAGCTAATTCCGGTGATTGAAAGCATCGACCAACACTGGAGATGGCAGCCGTATGAACAATGATTTGCGGCTGAGCATCCTGGAAAGCCAATGCAACTGCTTTAGGATTGGAGCAATCAACCGGAAGAAAGTCACACCCAAACAAGGAACCTGTTCGAGTACAACTCCAGGCGATCACTTGGTGTTCCGTGTTTCGCAGTGCCTTCAAAAGATAGCTTCCTAGATGGCCGCTTGCCCCGGTGACCAGAATTCGCATATTAACAAACCTGTTCGGCTAGAAGTTCCACGGGATGATAAGCTCGTCGCCCGGCTAAATCTTTGATTTGGTGCCGGCAGGAAGTTCCCGGAGCGATAACGAGTGCACTGGACCTTTCTTCCAGCTTGGGGAGAAGGTCCAGCTTGGCAATGGCCACACTTAAGTCGTAATGTTCCTTTTCATAGCCGAACGAACCGGCCATTCCGCAACATCCGGTGTCCAACGCCTCAACATTTAAACCTGGGATAAGTTTCAAAGCTTGCAAAGTTGGCTGCGCCCCTTTGATCGCTTTCAAATGACAGTGGCCATGCACCACGCAAGTTCCAGGACGCGAGTTCAGAGGCAGGGTACAATGCTTTTTTTCCACTTGGCGAGCAAGCCAATGATCCAACAGGTCAGCCGACTCGGCAATCTGTTCGGTGGGTTGCCCGGGAATTAAATCCGGCCACTCATCAATCAAGGAAAGCAAACAACTCGGCTCTAATCCCAAGATCGGAGTGCCGTCGGCAACCCGGTAGGCCAGCTTGGACATCTGTCCGGCAATCAACCCTCGAGCCTCGGTTAGCATTCCTTTGCTTAGCTGCGGACGGCAACAGCAGATTAGGCCTGCCAATTCCACTTCATATCCCGCCGCTTCAAGGACCTTCACTGCTGCCTTCCCAATCTCCGGTTCCGTCGCATTGGTAAAACAATCATCCAGCAAAATCACTCGCTGTTTCCCGGTTGATTGCTTTTTAGAGGTGTGAATATGAAACCAGCGGCGAAAAGCTTCTGGCTGAAATTCCGGGATACATCGCCTGTGGTCAATGCCTGCAACTTTC
>CAZPPD010000387.1:0-5915 GCA_964588185.1 uncultured Alcaligenaceae bacterium
CGCGCTTCTTCCCGGAAAGTATCACCGGCTGACCGGGACGGGCGAACCGCTAGTTTAAAAGCTTGTAGCGTTGGATTTGTTATCCTGGGTGTCCATATCAGGAAGTTTTCCGAAAAGGGATTAACCCTATCAGCTGAGGTCGCCACTCATGTAAGAACTTAAAATTTTTGGTGGGATTTAAAGAACTAGGAAATTCTCCCATATATTTTAGGTTTTCCTACTTGCTCAACCGGGTGCTTCCATTGTTCGCAAATTATATGTGCTCATCACTCAGGGACATCGACAACTTAAAGAGCCATTCGAGGCATTGTCCGCCTGCCAAGAAGGCCGCAACCGATTCCCCGAGGATGCTGAGTTGCTGTATGAAGAAGCCCTGCTACTAAGGGAGAAAGGGGATTTAGGTGCTGCCGCCACCTGCCTCACCCTCTTAATGAACATCCAATCGGCTCCTTATTTTGCCAGTGTGGACGCAGGGTTAAAAAGCCACCGAGCACGGTTATTGCTGGGTACGGTTTATCGAGAACAAGGCAAACTGAAAGAAGCGGAATCTCAGTGGCGAGTCGCGGTTCAGGAGGCTCCTGACTTCGGGCCGGCATGGTTTCACCTCGGCGAACTCTACATCGGGGAGAAACGGTGGAATGAGATCGATACCGTGATTAAAGCTCTCCGCAATTCTCAATCTCCAACTGATGCCGATGTAATCCTCGCGCGATCTTATTTTGCTCGGAAGGATTTCACTGCCGCTCGCCAGGTTTTGGAGAAGACGATTGCAAAAGAACCCAATGTTTCCGGACCCCTAGTAATCCTAAGCCACGTCCTGCTTGAGGAAGGTCGAGACCTCGAAACAGCAGAGGAAGTCCTTCGCCGGATTTTGAAACTCGACCCAAAGAACCAGGAGGCGAAACACAACTTGTCTGTCCTTCTAAAGCAACTAGGCAAAATCCCCCTGCATAATTAAAGTCTTGAATCTCACCAAAAGTGAAATTGGTAGGAAATACAAGCCTCCTCGGACATGTGGTCCCGGACCACGGCAGTGGAAGAGAATGTCGCTGTCGGTGCAACCAGCATCTTCAAGGGCGTTTGCTATGAAGGCGGTCGAGGGCACGTTCATCGTAGATTCCTTGGGCAAGGGCAAACACCTGGGGCGTGAGGCAACCAGCGTCGAGAGTGATGGGACGGAAGGGATTGCCGAAGATGCTGCGAAAGATTCGGCACTGCATTAGTTGTTCAGTCTTTTTTCTTGAGCCGACACAAGTAGCCGCTCGGTTGGCGATGGTCTGGCCTTTACCCCTTTCATCTCGACAAGTTCAGATATGAGCGATAAACACGATACCCACCCAGCCTTTACCCCCGATCCTTCCAGGGATTTTTGTAGTCTTAAGTGCTATAAAATATATGGATTTAGGGCGAATTCGTTAAAGCGGGAGTGTATGGGAATCGAACCCACAGAGAGCTTTGCTCAAGCCCCCCACTGGTTTTGAAGACCAGGGCCCCCACCAGAGGTGCAAACACTCCCGGGGTAAATGGAAGATTTTATTGTATCGGGAAATTACTATTGTCCAGGGGAATTTGTGGAATGGGCGGTCAGGTTCTGACCGGTTCCAGTGATTTTTTCTTGGTGCTGGCAACCTCTTCCTCATTTCTAAACAAGTCTACCAGCCAGCGGACGGTGTGCGGAGGAAGGAAAATCATATTCATTACCAACATGACCAGAGCAAATGTTTTCAGGCCCATGAAAATCCCAATGAAACCGTGGAGGAGAGCAGCCATACTTAGCATTAACCAGCGAGTTCGGGGACTCCAAATTAGGAATGGGTAGCAGATCTCAAAGAACAATGTGAAATAAGTCCCCAGCGCGAGAAAGATTTTCAACACCAGCAAATTTTGGGTAAGAAACGTCAAAATGTCCAGGTAAATGGGGGACGCCAAGGGAGCAAACTCATAATTGGCAAAAGTGTACCAGACAGCATCCCCCGTCCACCATTTTGGGCCTTTCAACTTGGCTAACCCCGCTGCGGCATACACAAAACAAACGTGAATTTGCAATCCTCGGATGGCTATATTGGCAATGATGGAGGATTTTATCTGATTGTTTTGTTCCACCAGTTGCTCTTTCTCTTCTTCCGAAAGGTCCTGGAAATTCAATTTCCTTTTCCGCCACCAGGTTTTTATCCATCGATCCAATGAGAACGCAGCTCCACTTGGTCCGAGCATTAAGTATGTCAACAAGATAACAATCATGGTGTCATAGCCGAAGAGCGAGACCGGAGACCGGTGGACATAACACAACATGGAAAACCAGGCGAGAACAGAAGTGACCCGTGTTCCCAGGCCCAAAGTGAATAATAAAGTCGCTCCTATGAATAGGAAGTGAATGGTCCACATGGTTTTGGGATCCGTAAGATGAACCCATACCGACCATTCATAGGTCCCTTTAATAACTGCCAATCTGGGGTCCACTCCCCAGAAGTGCCGATACCTATTAATATTCTCAACTTCTTCATTGCTTTTTGGATGAGGCAGAGGAGGATAGTCCCCCCAATAGCGTTTATATTTCTCTACATATTCTTTTTCGGTGGGAGTTTTGGTAGGCGGGACTTCCGGATGGAGCGGCAGACCTTCGGGGGTTGTCGGCCAAGTCAGGGGCGGAATAATTAACGGTTGTTCTATCATTCCTTGAAGACGTGTTTCCCGGTCAATGAAAGCTTTCTCTCCAAAGAACTTCTCGAAATCAAAGCTGAATATAATTAGGGAATATAATGCCAACAGCCCACAGCCTATACGAACCAATCCAAGGATCGTAGGATCTGCCGGAGTAAACCAAAAGCGATTCCAACTCTGGATAGTGGAGCCCCAAAAACTTTCATTTTCTTGAAAGTTATTATTATTAACCAGCTTGTTGGGTTTGGTGGATTTCATGAACCTAATCCCTCAACTCGATCTGATATATATTTCCGGTCGGAGCTAATTTGAACTACTGCACATTAAACCAATGGATAACTTTTTCTCTTCTTGCCAAAATTCTTCACCCGGATAGCGAACCCATTCCGGGTCGCCGGCGTGCTTAAAAGCATAGTTCTTAAACTCCGGGTCTTCAGGACCGTCGCATTTTGGGTTGCGTATAATGGGAATTAACCAGTATAGAAATGGATCTCCTTTAATTAGCATTCCATTCTTATCAAAGATTGGACGATCCATCATTTCTCCCTTGGCATTGAAATGGCCGAAATAATAAGGGATATACAAATCCGGACTATCCGGACGCTTTCCGCCGCGGATCATATCTTGGGTCGGAATGAAGTGAATAACTCGATACATCTTGGCGCTTGTGCCTTTCCATTCACCATTTAGGTCATCCGGATGAGGTCTGCTAATTATGTGCTTGGCGTAACAGGCGGCAACTTGTTGAGAATGGACTTTTGGTTCCAAGTATTGCGTATTGGGTGGATTAATACTCGGATGAAAGGGAATTTCATATTTTGCTTCTATGTTTGGGGCACCGAGAATCGGGCCCGGGGATCTCGGCGAGTTAATTTGCCGCCATATAAATCTTGGATTGTAAGGGGAAAGTTGACCGTTTTTTACTTGGCTGATTTGGTCCGTCATGGCAATCCGCCGTTGATACTGTAATCCCACCCTATAATCGTTAAACCCTGCTCTATTCAGCCGGGGAATGCTGATCCAGCGATATTTTTTCTCACCCTTATCATTTTGATATTCCACATAGAACCAAGCATAATGCGAAGGGCCCGGTTCCGGGGCATAGAATTGATACGCATTATTCAACATCATGAATTGCAAATAGGGGCGGAAGATTCGGGCCCAGATTTGTTGAAAGATATAAGGACTCGGGGGCGGTAACATTACTGCGGACAATATACCGCCGAAATGTAATAAGATGACAATACTGATTACAACCCGTTGCATCCGCCTGGGCATCATTATCAAAGGTGCCCCGAAAAATGTTACTAACCCTATACCGGTAAGAAATAACCGCAGGGTTATCCAATTTTCTACCTGAGAAGAACTATCAAAAAGCCCCCAACAACACAAGAACGAGCAGAATGAGAATAACAATAAAAATCCGGCTTTTTCCTGTTTAATCAAGAATTCCTGTTGCCAATTTTTCTTGAAAAAGAGGCAATAAATAAAGAATCCCCAGACCAGACTAATTGGCAATGTCATTACTGTGGTAAAAGTCACTCCCCAGGGAATATCCCTCTCCGTGTAAGCCCAAACGAAATGGATGATATTCAGCAGGATTACCAGAACACCGGCTGCTGCTAAGAAATAAACCAATCCCTGTTGCATTTGCGGGGAAAAGTTCTTTTGAAATACAGTCTCCGAGGAACTGAGGCGAATGGCGACAGCGATTCCGGCGGATACCATACCCGTAGCTACTAGCAACAAACGAAGTTCCGGTCTGATTTGTTCCAGCAAACGCAGCCATAGTCCTTGGGAACATAAGGTCATCCCGATAATCATCCACGGCCAGGGGTTACCTACTGTTTTTTCCAGAAAGGATTCCGGTTGACTTTGATTGGCCATGACTCTTGATTCTCCAGCGCTAATAATCACTTCTTCATTGACGTTGATTCCACGGCTTTCAAATTGCCCATCTGGTCGGCAACCGCTCTGGTATTTCCAGGTTATCTTTCTCCTTCAACTTTACCCGATTTGCCGGGGCAATCTCCAGCGAAGAACTAAAAATGGTTATTTTATCAGAAGAATATACACTCTGACGAAAGGAGAACGCGGACCTTACAGAAACTTGCAATTTTTCTGAAAAAAAGCTTGCCGCGAATGATTTAGATTAAACCTAATGCCCGGAAGTGAGATTTGGGGCATTCAAGAAAAGGAACTGGATTTCTGATTTTTTAGATTTAAGAGTTACCGGAAATCAAGAAAAGCTGCTCGGATAACCCGAGCAGCTCTATTTATTTGTTCGATCGCAAGACTAAGAGAAGAACTTAGTCGTCGTTATCGTCATAGTCATCTTCGAGATCATCGGCTTTGTCCATATCATCAGAGCTGTAATCGAGCCAGTCCGCGCTATTCTCGTTTGCAGCGGTTGCTCCATTCGTTCCCCCGCTATTGCCGACGATGACGTTGTCTTCTTCGATGGTGCCTGCGGAGTCACCATCGATAAAGATTCCACTACCGCCGTTACCGATAATATTGTTGTACTTAATGGTAGTGTTATCGGCATTGATGAGGCTCAGGCCGTTTCCTTGGTTCAAGACCAAGTCATTAAATAAAACTTCGGTGTCCAAAGTGCCTTCAAGGTAAATGCCGTCAAATCCATTGCCCATGGCGTTATCCCATTTGATGATATTGCCTACCGCGCTGGAGTCGAGATCAACGCCGTCTGTGAATGATCCAAGCGTACCAATAATGGCGATGCCATCAAGGGCATTGTCGTTGGTAGTATTATTGCGGATGACATTGTTGCTGGAATCGAACAAAGTGATCCCACCGCCAAAACCAAGGGAATTGTCTACATCCACAATTTGGTAATCGAAATCAAGTTGGGAAACAGCGCCGCTGCCTTCGAGCCAAACCACCACGCTGGAAACACCGCTGTCACCAATAGACAAGACCACGGAACCATTGTCACCCGTAGTTGGGATTGCAGTGGTATTAATCAGGTCGCCATGAGCATCAAACGTCTTGACAACCCCATCGGTTTCATTGTTGTCAATGTCCAAAATGGTAATGGTGTTCAAAGTGACATCTTTGATGAAGTCAAAAACGAGATCCCCACCGCCGGCATTATCATCCGGGTCAGAAGTATCACCGTCTTCAGAGATGATAACCGCATTTCCTTGGTCTGTGTAAGCCAAATCAGTGTCGCCGCCAGTTGGGTTATTGGTGTCAAAGATCATGGCCTGATTAGAGCCGCCTTGAGCAACAAC
>CAZPPD010000388.1:0-5914 GCA_964588185.1 uncultured Alcaligenaceae bacterium
CCAAACCGACAAGGATGTAAACAAGTATAGTCATACTTACGTTTTAACACCTTGGGCAATTTGGGCTACTGATTGCCTGTTCATGGAGATTTTTGCCGGGTTCCGGAAACAGGCTGGATTTGTTGGCGGGCAAAATTTCCGAAGAGTAATATCCCCATTCCCTTTGGATCAGTAGAAACATTAGCCGGAGTGGAAAAAGCCTGGATTCCTTGGCCGGGAATAATGCGAACAAAGTTGCAGGTCCATGCCTGGCCAAGACTGATTTGATTTCCAGTCAGATTCTTGAGTGGGATGGCCGCTTCGATATTCCAGGAAGTCTCATTGCTTTGGACGGCCACGAACCATTGCGGATTCCAAGTGCGGTCCCCCCAACAATCCTCATTCACACATCCCCGTTGGTCGACCTGGAAGTGGAAATAGGTGGCATAGTCGCGGTCCAAATCCAACAGAATGCTCACCCGATCATGGCCTCGTAGGTCTTCGTCCCGCTTGCGATGCTTTTTGGGTTCCACCTGCCGGCCCGGAGGATGGCTGCAACTAAGGGCGAGATAAAGAAAATCCCGGTCGAACGTCATGCGAACTAAGGTCTGGTAATGTTTTCCGGATTGGGCATTTCCCTTTTGCAAGACCACTGGGTTGATTCCCCGCCAACAAGGATCATCAAATTTACCATCCAGGAGCGGCCGGGTTGGTGCCGGAAAACATTGGATCAATGGTTTCGGACAAGGGCCCACTTTATAGGACAACCAATATTCGGCGGCGGCAGCGGATCGCCAGGGGCCATGGATTTTGCCTTCCTTCATGGTTTTGAACCAATCCACCGACTTTTTGAAATCCCCAAGGTGGCGGTTGGCGGATTTCAGACAGAATTGAATTCCGGGAGCAAAAGAATATATGGGACCAAACCGTTCCAAGCGTTTGCCATATTCCAGGCTACCCTGATACCACTTCCGAATTTCCCGGCGATTACGGAGATAGGTCAATTGATTGCTGCGAATGGCTTTGGAGTCTTTCACTAAACCCAGAATCTTGCTTTTGTCCAACTCGGTCGGCAACCTGGCAGGTTTGCCGTTTTTTCCACGGGATTTCTGTTTCTTCCCATCCTGTTTTTGCCGCTCCTTCTCCCGTTCGATCCATAATTGTTTCAGCTGCTGGTGAGTAGGAAATTCCGGGGCAACCACCTCCGCATGATTGACCAGAATAAATTGTCCTAATTCATATCGCCGCTGGGCTTCGCTGCTGGTGTTATGGCGGATCAACCAGCCATATGCTTCCGCCGTGAGTGGATGGGTCGGGAAATTATCCACCATCAACAAGAAAGTCTCTCTTGCCAACACCCATTGCCCCATGCGGGCGTATTGGTTGGCCAAGGCAAACGCCGCCGGTGCCCTTTGGCCCAGTGGCAGCTTTGACAACACTGGTTTGATATTGGCGAGGACTTTTTCCGGAGAAGCCAATTCATTCGCCGGATTGTCGATAAGATTCTGCAGATTGCGGCGAGCCCGAATCGCCTTGACTATTGCTTGGTCGGGTTCTTCTTCCGCAGGAAGTTTTCGGCGAGCATCCTTTTCGGTTTTCAGCTCCAGCCCACTCATAAGGTGCCGGTGATTCTCTGCGTTTGGAATTCGGCTGTGGAGCAGACGAAAAGAACGCTGGTAAGGGATCGCCGCTGATTTTCCGGAGAGGAGATCGGCGGCAGTCTGGGCATAATCAATCGGAGTCGATTTTAAGCGAGTAAATACTTTCGTCCCGGTGTAGTTAACATGAGCAGTTTCTTTAGTGTCCCAGAAACAATAGACTTTTGCCGCCTTCCAGGTTTTTAACCCGAGCTTCTCAAGTTGCTCGGGAAAAGCTTTCTCCTCCGCGGCCATTGCATAGGCTTGCTGTATCGCTTCGGTGATAAAAGCTTCCAAAGGACTACCGGTGTTGTTATCGGTGACAATTACTTCCGGCCGCCACATGCGAATTGCCAGAACCAGTTGGCGGAGTAATTCTTTGTTGCCTTGCTGTTCGTGAAGTTGATTCCAATAGCGTAGGAGATCGGCCTTTTTGCTTGCGAACAGATGTTGAGGCAGGGGAAATTGCCAGAGCATCTCGCCGTTAACCCCACCCGCTTTCCTAACCGCCATGGCAAAACGTTGCCGAGTCAAAGCCTTTTGCAAGGACTCCGTCTTGTGATCCGGGGCGGTGATTTGGATTCCGGTAACGAGAAACCCTTCGGCGAGTCCGAGTTGGGATAGAGTTTCGACCGGCAATCCTTTGCCTTGGCTGTGAAGGAAAAGCAGGGCTGCTCGTTTGCCCCCTGCCCGCTGTAGCTGCCAAGTCCTGCCGCCATCTCGGGTGTTTAGGATGGATCCCAGTGTTCCAACCGCCCAGCCTTTTCTCTCATCCAGAAAATGAATCCCGTTAATCGGTAAGGGGTGATCGGTGTTCCATCGTTCCCAGGAAAGTCCCTTGTCGTTGCTATGCAAAAGCACAGAACCCGGCCGGCCGATAACCCAAACGTGATTTCCCACTCGCTCCACTGCGTGAAAATCCAGGTTGGCCAGAACCTGCTTGGGTAACTTGGTGTCGGCGAATCCCCACCGAGTGCCTGCGGTGCGGCTGACCAGTATTAACCCCCCTTCCCCGACAGCAATGCCTTGTCCATCCTGAAGCCGCAAAGCTCGAACATTCCTACCGCCAAGCGCATCTACCTCGGCAGCGGTGAATTTTTTGGAGGCGAAGGAGGCTAAGCGATTCCAACATCCGCCAAGAGCTCCGTTTTCTTCATCCAGGAAATCCCCGTCCAACCACGAGGGAGATCGAGAGCCAGGGACCGGTTGCCAGTTTCTGCCGCCATTTGTTGTCTTAAATATCCCGGTTGCAAAGATGTCCGATCCATCTCCAATGAGGAATCCGGTTTTGGGTGTTACAAAGCGAATGCGATTTAATCCGGGGAATGTATTGGGAAAAACCCGTTTCCAAGTGCTGCCGCCATTTCGGGTGTAGAGAACAACGCCGACGCTGTTTTCCCCAAGTGGGCGTTCTTCGCGACCAACCACCCAACCTTCGAACGGCGTTATAAAATGAACAGACCGGAGAGATGCCCGGGTTGCGGTTGCCTGCCTTTCCCAGGTCTCCCCGCCATCGATTGTGTGCAGGACGACACCTTCATCCCCAACTGCCCACCCTTCGTTGGCATCAAAGAATTGTACATCATGTAATGTTGCATCTTCCGGGTGACGCAAGTTTCCCAGAGTATCTGAAGGGATGAGGAACGTTAGGGCAAGGAGGGAAACCAGACCTACACTAAGGGTTTTCATCCATCAGTCCTTCCTGAACGATATGTGATCAAATTGCCCACGGTTATTGTCCAGATGATTCCTTCAGTCAAGTGGAATGGCAACTCCGTTTCGCTACTTACTATGATTAACTACTGGGATATTTCTTTGCTAATGTGAGAAGGTTATGCCGCGAATCGTTTCTTTAATCGCCAGTGCGACCGAGATTGTCTGTGAACTTGGTTTTCACGATCACCTTGTTGGCCGATCCCACGAATGTGATTTTCCGGAAAGCATCCGGGAACTACCCGTATGCACGGAACCGAAATTTAATGTCGAAGGCAGCAGCCGGGAAATTGATCAGCGGGTCAAACAAACCCTACAAGAGGCTACCTCCGTTTACACCGTTCACGAGGATGTTCTGGAAAAGTTGCAACCTGAGGTGATTCTCACGCAGGCCCAATGTGAAGTTTGTGCGGTCAGTCTTAAGGACGTGGAAAAAGCCCTCTCTTCGTGGTTGGAATCCCAACCGAAGGTCGTTTCCTTGGAACCAAATTGTTTAGCTGATGTTTGGAGCGACATTGATAAGGTGGCCAGTGCCTTGGATGCTTTTGAACAAGGGGACTTTTTGTTGGATCGATTGCAGTTACGCATGCAGGTGGTTTCCGGTAAAGTTTCCTGGATTTCTCATCGTCCCTCGGTTGCCTGTCTGGAGTGGTTGGATCCCTTGATGGCTGCCGGCAATTGGATTCCGGAGTTGGTGACAATGGCGGGCGGAATCAATTGGTTCGGCGAAGCAGGTACACATTCTCCTTGGATGACTTGGGAGGAGTTATTGCAGAAGGATCCGGAGATAATTGTGGCTCTTCCTTGTGGATTTGATCTGCAGCGAACACGAAAGGAAATGTCTGCGTTGTCTGCAAGACCCGAATGGACTCAATTACAGGCCGTACAAAACAATCGGGTGTTCGTTACCGACGGGAATCAGTATTTCAATCGCCCCGGACCTCGGCTGGTGGAGTCTTTGGAAATACTGGCGGAGATTTTTTACCCGGAGGCATTTTTCTTTAACCACGAAGGCAGTGGGTGGGAAAGGTATAGGTGACGTTGCCAGAGGGCATTAGGCAGCCGAGATTAACTATTAGCCAGTACATACAAGACCTGAGAACCCAATCGAAATGGCTCTTTCCTAACAGACCCATAAGTTTCTATGGACGAAAATCCGGCTGTCAACAACATCGCTTTGATTTCTCGAAGCGTATATATACAATAAACGGCTTTCTTGGATTCGACTTTTCCACCTTGGATTAAGGTATAAGAAGAGGTGAGCAAGCCGGTTTGGGGATCGTAATCCGGGTCGTGCAGAAAATACAGGTCTCCAAAGGGAAACCAGCGGCGTTCCATTGAGTGAGCCAAAATGCTTTCAGCCGCCAAGCGAGTCTCCAAAAGAAATTTTCCATTGGGTTTGAGTGTCTTTCGAATGGAGTGGCAGAACTCCCGATTTTCCTGGTCCTCAAAGTAAGCAAAGCTATTTCCGAAACAGAAAGCCGCATCGAATTCCGCTTCCCAAGGGATGCTCCTCATATCGCCATGGTGAAATGAGGCATTTAAGTTCTGAGTGTTCGCTCTAGTTTCCGCTTCTTTGATAAACTCCTCGGAAATGTCCAAACCGGTGACCTCGAACCCTTGAGCGGCCAATGCCAACGTCAGGCGTCCTTCTCCGCTGGGAACATCCAATATCTTTCCACCCGGCGGAACCTTGCAAAGCTCCAATATGAATTTGGCCTCCGCTTGGGTTTGCGTTTTCGAACTCAGCCTTCGCAGGGATTCCAGGACCAAGCCGGAGAAGAAATTCTGCCACCAGGGTGATTTATTCATCCCAATCCTTTTATTCTTTGGTTAGGTTCATGTCCCAGGAGCAATCAATGCATCCTTTCACCGATTGATACGCTGGGCATTTCTCGGCAAAAGCCGGCAGGACTCGATCTACTATTTCTTTGGAACCGGGAGGAGCCTTGAGACGGAATTGCAGACGAATCTTGGTGATCCTCAGCACTCCGTCCACATCTTCAATATCGCCTTCAACATCGGCCATAAGATTGTCAGCCACTTTGATCTGCCGCACTTCCAGTGCGGATCCAAGAGTGCCTGTCAGTCAACCGGCAATTCCGCCAATCATATAGTCCAGCGTGGCAGGATATTCCGGGCCGGTTAATTCCTTGCCATATTTGTTTTGATAAAAATGCTTGATACCACCGTGAATGCCGAAATGAATCGGTTCCGAAAAATTCTCTATGTGAGCAGTCCGATGAGGGCCTTCGTGCTTTTCAATGCGAAGACGGCTGGTGTGAGCAATAGCCATGATGATTTCCTTTCCTTGGTGTCTGATAGTTACCTTCGATATTCTATGGGAATTCCCAACGGGTAGCGGAATTCTCCAGAAATCCCCTAGGAATGTTGGCTCAAAATTTTTTGATGGCTTAACGCCGATAGGCGCGTGCGACAGGCATGGTGGCTTGGAAAGCTAAGGCAGGAGATATTCGGAAACGTTTGGATTTTCGCACAGGTATAGGAGCAATTTCGGTATCCACTCCGCCCCCGGACCGGCTGGTTCGCAAGACCAATAAACGTTGCACGGGATATTCGGTCCC
>CAZPPD010000389.1:0-5913 GCA_964588185.1 uncultured Alcaligenaceae bacterium
TACCAATCCAAACTGCGCTCTACGCCCTCCCAAATCCCAATTTTTGGTTCCCATCCAAGGTCCTGCTTTGCTTTTTCAATACTGAATTGGGCGGGCCTGCCGATAAGATAGATGGCTCGCCGGGTTATGGTGGGCGGTTTCTTTTGCCTTATCAGGCGAGCAAAAAACTCATGAAGGAATGCCAAGCGCAAAGCCAAGAAATAGGGAACTTTTTTGCTGACCCGAGGTAAATCCAAGGCATCGGTTAAGGTGTCAATCATTTGTCGTTGCGTAAGCTCACCTCGGCTGCTCAGATTATAAGTTTGACCTTTTGCCACCGGAGTGTAAGCAGCTAGAATGCAACCGGCAGCCACATCTTCTACATAGATGACGTTCAATAAATTGTCGCCGCTGCCAATGATGGGTACTTTGTTATCTTGTAACGCCGGAATTACGCGGGGAATAGTAACGCGGTCGCGGGGGCCGTAAGTCCAACTCGGGCGGACAATGGTAAATTCGCCAGTAAATTTTCGTGCCTCCCCCTCGGATAATATTTTTGCCTTGGCATAATGGTCCCACAGCCACAAATTTCGGCCCAACGGGGCTTCTTCGGAAACTACTTCGCCGGGATTGAGTTTGGGATGACCGTAGACATGGAGCAGCCGGCCAACGTCGGCTTTCCGGCAAGCGGCCACCAAATTGCCGGTAGTTTCAACCACTTCCGATTGAAACTGAGTCCAGGATCCCCAATCGCTTACGCGGGCCGCGCAGTGATAGACAATGTCCGCCCCGGTAAATGCCGGAAGTAATGAGTCAGGGTGTAGCAAATCTCCGGTTGCAAGTTCCACGTTCAGTTTTCGAAGAAATGAAGTATCCGAGGTAGGGCGAACCATCGCTCGGACCTTTTCTCCTCTGCGGCAAAGCTGCTCGGCAATGTGACTTCCCAATAGCCCGGTGGCTCCGGTAATGACATTTAACTTATCTCCCAAATGAATCTCTCATGTAGTTGGATTTAGCTTTGATAGTAGGATGGCGTCTGGCGGATTTTCCCCGGATTAACGGATGTGCTTTGATTGTATTCAGGATTGCGAAAAATAGGGGAAAATGTTTCGGCAAATTGCCCGGTTTAAGTGGCGGTCTTATTTCTGGAGGATCAATTTTCCTTTGCGAGTAATTCGCAAACGATAACGTTCCCCTTCGTGTTCGATAATGAGCTCGCGTTCACCCTCAAATAAATTTTCGGCCCTGAGTATTTTTGGTGAACTCGGCTTGTTCGGTTCCGAAGTGGAACGGGGTTCTCCGCTAGGGTTTGGTTCATGCATATGATGCTCCTTAATGAGGAGCATGATAGCTTACTGAGACTCAATGTCAATAGCAGGAGGTTGGGAAAACGTGGATTGTTTGGACGGCAATTGCTTTTTAACAAGTTTGAAACCAGTAAATTTCCACACCGAATAAAGCTTTGCCTCCTTGAAAAAAACTAGAAATTTTTCTCCTTATTTCTTGCCGTCAAGGAAAACCCGGATATCATACTTGGAAATTTGAGACGAAGTATCAACTAGAAGCAGTGGATTTTCTTCATTCGTTTGCAGTCCTCGCCATTTCCCTTCCTCTTGAAAGGAACTGCAATGCTTGGACTTTAAGCCTTCAGGTTCTAAAAGGAGATTTAATGAATTGTTATGCATTGGCGTTTTTGCTTTTCGCGTCCTTCCAAATCCAGGCTTTCGGGCATTTTGTTTGGATCATTCCCGGAAAGGACAAACAACCCCTCTTGATTTTTAGCGACCAAATGGGTCCAGATGACGTTGTCCCGGTTAGCAAAATTTCTCAGACCAAAATTTTTCAACTAAATGGAAACAGCAAGCGGATTGAGATGAAAAGAGATGGCAATGCTTACCGTCTGCTCACAAATGCAAAAGGGGTAATGGTCCTTGGCGGCATCTGTGAGTACGGGGTATTGCAAAAAGGAAAAGGCGAGCCATTCTTGTTGATTTACCATCCAAAAGCCATTCTCGGCGATCCTGCTTCGCAACAACAAGCAGCAGCCGACAAAGCATCCGACAAACTCACTCTGCAGATTCTGGAAGTTTCTCGAGAAGGCAAACAGCGCCGCGGGCAAGTGCTTTACCAAGGAAAACCATTGGGCAGAGCCGAAGTTATTATCAACGTTCCCGGCCGAAAGCGACGTATCAAAACGGAAACCTCCAAGTCCGGTTTTTTTACCTATCCAAATCCCACTGATAAGGGCCTAATCAACATTCGGACCCGCCATTTCGAGGACAAAGATGGAACTCACCTTGGCAAGAAATACCTGGTTATCCGTCACTATGCCACATTGACGATTCCAATTAGGACTGCCGCGAAGGAAGCCTCTGCTTCTCCGAAAAAGCATTAATTTAGTTATTGTCTCAGCTTTGATTTTGAGATAGCTCAGCAGTTGCAGGGTTGGCCGGGGCAGAAAATAATGCAAGCCGGCCTACGGCCCAAGAACTATACCATTGGGTGAAATGGGTCACATGAATGTGACCCATGCCATCCAATACAGTTGTTTAACCACACTAATCCTTCTTTTTCCCATCAAGCCATTTCGGCAATCTGCCATCTCCGGTATGATCTCCTCCAAGGACCCAACTCAAATTAAAACGGGCCATGGTGGAACCGCCTTTCGGGCCGCCCTCGAAGTGCAAATATATCCAACCTTCACTTTTGGTTTTTGGTCGCCCTGCATTCAGAGAAGAATAAGCTCCTCGACCCGGAAAGACTAGCCTTTTGATGGGCCAAGTTTTTCCACCGTCGAAGCTACCCCAAACCGTGATTCGTTTGCGCCCCCGTGGGCTGTCACAGTTGCTGTAAAGCAGAATATCCCGATTGTGGATTGGCACTCGGATCAAACCGCCCATGCAACCGTAATTAGTGTCCTGAGGTCCGTCCGGTAAGGCTTTGCAGATCGATAAATCCTTCCACGTTTCCCCGCCATCATAACTCCAGGCGGTCCATCTTCTCCGCGGATTCTTTCCTTCGGGAGCCCAATGCCGGCGAGAGTTGTAGTAAATTCGGCCGTCAGCAAGTTCGGCAACAGCCGCTTCCCCCGTGCCGAATGCCGGAAAGGGTTCGCTAGTATGCCAGGTTTTACCCCCATCATCACTGTAGATGGCATTAGTGTAATGTTTCGGCCAGCGGGAGCGTTCATTTCTGCCTGCATACCACCGCGTTGGTCGAAGAAGTCTGCCTTTGTGCTTGCCATGGCGAAGGGTGATACCGTGCTCGTTCATATGCATCGAGGGAGTGTTTTCCTTGCTGTCTTTGTGAAGTTCGATGGATTGCGGTTTCCAAGATTTCCCATGATCCGTGCTTCGGTAAACGGTTAAGCTTGCAGGTGGATGGTGAGCTTCCACAAAGGCAAGGATGTCTCCATTTTTTTCGTCAACAGTTAGTCCACCTCCTTGAAATCCCGGTTTGGCAATGATGTTTTCGTTGCTCCACGTTTTGCCGCCATCTTCGCTGCGGCGGACTCTTACGGCCGAACTACCAAAGGTAGCTAAAACCGTTCCATCCACAGCGATGGCCACATTGGGAAACCGTTGGTTTTTAAACACCTGATGTAAATCGAATTTCGGTTTTCCTAGGAAAGACTGTAGACTTCCTTCTCCAGGAAGTCCCTCACTGGTTTTCCACACGCTTTTGGGTTGAGAAAAAGCCGGTAAGCCAGAGAATACAAAGGACAGGACCAAACTCAACAGGTGAACTCTGGACCAAAAGCCGCGAAGTGGCAGGAAGTATTTCATGAAAATTCCTCGGTATTTTTCTAATTTAAAATCAATCTTCCTTAACTGATTGTTGAGGAGAATTCTATGAAAATTTTGTTTCTCTGATCCAAGGGTCAAAAATCCGGAGCCAATCTACCAATTCAAGGTGGACGTCCTATTTTATCCCTGTGACTTTCTACCTCTTTATGGTTGTCCAATGAAAGATCCCTGGCATTCTTATCTTCAACTTGGCGTTGTTCATTTCATGCTCTATCCGGAGTGTTTAGGCGGAGAAGGTCCGATCTTCAGCACGCTTTCCGATATCTGCCACGATGCCTTCTTTGATACAGTAGATGTGGGGCCGATGAATGATCCCGCCGTCCGCAGGGAGTGTGCCGCTTTATTGCGGGATTCGCAGATCGGGGTTACCTTCGCTTGCCAACCGGTGCAACTGGGATTTGGATTGGACATCAATTCCGCCGATGAAGTTCATCGCCAAATCGCCTTGGAACAGATCTTGCAACTGATTCCGCAAGCAAGAGAATTGGGTGCGACCCGATTTGCCCTGATGAGCGGGAAGAATGTGGCTGCCGGCAGTCAACGAGCAGCCATCGAACGCTTGGTTCAATCGCTGAAAATTATCTGCAAGGAAGCACGGGATCAGGCAGGCTTGCCGGTGGTCATGGAAATCTTTGACTACGATGTCGATAAAAAAGCCTTGGTGGGGCCTTGTAAAATTGCCGCACACGTTGCTCGTGCGGTTCGCATGGACTTCCGAGATTTCGGTTTATTGCACGACCTCAGCCATATTTACCTGTGCCATGAAGAACCGTCAGAGCATTTTCCCATGATCCGCGATCACCTGGTTGCCATGCACATGGGCAGCAGCGTTTCTGGTTCCGGCCATCCAATGTTTGGCGATACCCATCCGCTGTTTGGCATGCCCGGTGGGGATTGCGATGTTGCCGAGTTGCGGAATTTCATCAAAGTTCTTTTTGATATTGGCTATTTACGCCCGGGAAGGCGCCCTGTCTTGGGCTTCGAAATCCGCACTCCTTCCGGCATCTCTCCGCAAACAGCAGTTGCTAACATGAAGCGAACCTGGAACCAAGCCTGGTGGACACTTTAGTTGGCCAACTCCTCTTTTTCGAGTTTGATGACAAAAAAATAAATCTTTGCTACTTTAGTGCGAAATACACCAAGATTTCGTAGAGTAATTGGTTGGGACACTTGTCCCGATTGCCCGGCGAGCACCTCCATTCCCTACTTTCACCCAGGAGAACAAAATGATGGCTTTTGGTTTTATGGAAATGATGATCCTGTTACTTTTGACCGGATCCTCTCCGGACATAGTATCCATCATGGATACCAAGGACTATTTCCAATCTCGGAAGGTTGAACTATCTGTGGATAAGATGTTTTCTCTGGCAACCTCGGACCCTTCCGATGGCAAATCGCAAATCCAACAACTGCTTGCCCTACGATGGCTGGCTGAACATTCTCAAGAGGTAAAGAAAGCGAAGAACTTCGCAAAAATTTTGCAGCAAATCGAGGAAATCGCTGCGGGAAAGAAAGCTCAGGACCTACATGGGTTCGCCAAGAATTATGGTGCCAAAACCGCCGTGGCTTTAGGAAGTAAGACCACAAAAATGCCGGTAAATAAAATGCCGGAAAATAGCTGCACAAAAGAGGCCTTGGCTTGGTTTCCAAAGGACTCCACTTTTTCCGGAGCAATGGATTTCCGCCGGGGAATTCCGCATGGGAAAGGTCTGGCGGAAATGCGTAAGCGGCTCTACACTCAGATTCCGCCCGATTTCAAGGAAAAAGCCTATCAGACTGTGGAGTTGGTGGGCAACGTTCGCCTAGATCGTGTTTCTTTTGCTTTTGTTTACGATGAACAGCAAAACCGCCACAGCCAAATCATGTTTCGTTTTACCGGTCAGATCGATCATAAGCGTTTTGTGGAGACATTTCGCATGCTCGGCGGACAAGGCTTCACAATTAAAAATGTGCGGAATTTCCGGGGACGCAGAATTACCCAAATCCAAAGGCAAGATGATCCTCCTGTATTCACGATTGTAGGAAACACTGATGTGTTGATGACGGGCATGGAATCTAACCGGGGCGACCACATGCAAGTTACCGAACGTGTTCTCGGCCTTCGGCGAGGAAAAGAAGTGAATATCCA
>CAZPPD010000390.1:0-5896 GCA_964588185.1 uncultured Alcaligenaceae bacterium
CATAAGATTTATGTTCCAAAAAGGGACATTTCGTGAAAATAGTTCGACAAATAGGGTTTGTATCTAAGGTCTGGGCGGTCGCTGTAGGTGTTTCCCTCCTTTCTTCAAGCGGTTGTACCAGCTTTAGCGAATGGGTCCACAATGGTTTTAAGGTGGGACCAAATTACCAGAAGCCGGGCGCTTCGGTTGCTTCGAATTGGATTGAAGCCCAGAACTCAAAGCTCAGCACCTCTTGCCCAAACCTTCAGGAATGGTGGAAGGTTTTTGACGACCCTGTGCTGAACCACCTCGTTGAAACTGCCTACCGCCAAAACCCGGACTTACGCATTGCGGGCTCACGGATTCTGCAAACTCGAGCGGAGCGCGGCATTGCCGTGGGCAGGTTGTTTCCACAACAACAGGATGCCTTCGCAGACTACAAACGGTTCGCCCTTAGTGTGAACACAGCTCAGTTTAATTTTGGAGGGCCCCCAGGACTGTTTGGGGTCGCGGGAGTTCGCACGGTGGACCGCTTCTTTGGCCAGCGGTCAACAGGGTTCAATTTGTCTTGGGAGCTCGATTTTTGGGGGAGATTTCGACGCGGAATTGAAGCTGCAGACGCGGAGTTTGATGCCTCAGTTGAGAACTACGATGATGTCCTGGTATTGTTGATTGGCGAGGTGGCAGCAGCCTATGTTGAACTCCGAACCTTACAGCAGCGGATCAAGTATGCGGATGAAAACATTGCCATTCAGGAGGAGCTTACCGAGAAGGCTAAAGTCCGATTCCAACAGGGAGCTGCCAGCAAATTGGATTTAGTACAAATCCGATCGAACCTGACGGACACCAAAGCATTCAAACAACAGTTGGAGTTGAACCTGCGGCGAGTCAATAATCAGCTTTGCATCCTATTGGGAATTCCGCCGCGAGACCTGACTAAAGAGTTTGGTGTTGGGCCGATTCCCGTCGCACCACCCCAGCTTGTAGTAGGTGTTCCGGCAGATTTGCTCCGCCGACGGCCTGATGTCCGCTTGGCCGAGCGCTTAATCGCAGCACAAAGTGCCCGCATCGGTGTAGCCGAGGCGGACCTTTATCCACGCCTTTCCATCATTGGTACGATGGGCTGGCAAGCGGAAGAGCACACGGATTTGTTTACCCCCCAGAGTTTTTTCGGCAACATAGCCCCGACCTTGCGCTGGGATATTCTGAACTATGGACGGCTGCTAAACAACATCCGCGTTCAGGATGCCTTATTCCAACAAACGGTGAGCCAGTATGAGAGGACCGTCCTGCAGGCAGGCAAAGAAGTAGAAGACGGAATGATTTTCTTCATCAAATCCCACCTCCGCGCATTGCAATTAACCTCCAGTGCCGATGATGCCAAGGAGGCCGTGGAAATCGTTCGTGAACAGGTCAAGGAAAAAGCTTTTGACATCAACCGAGCTTTCGTAACTTCAAACTTCTTGGTGCAGCAACAAGATAAGCTGGCCCAAACCCAAGGCAATATTGCTCTCAGTTTGATTCAGGTATATCGGGCCTTAGGTGGAGGTTGGGAAATTCGACTACAGGACTCTACCTCGGAAAAATGCCGGCCTAACCTTGAAGGTCTCTGGACTGTTCCCAAGGATCAGGTTGAGGAGCTTCCGGCCCCAACCGCCAAAGAGGAGAACCGTAAGAAAAAAACTACTTCAGCCGCTCCCTTGGTTTTTCTTGAAACACCACGGCAAAGTTCTGTTTCTTCCAAAAGGAAAATGCAATGACAATGAAATTATTCCATTGTATTTTTGCCCGGTTGCTCCTGCCCAGACTCGGATAATCCAGCCTCTTGTTGGACTGAAACAGGTTTATGCTCCTCTTCGCCATTTTCCCCTGACGGTTCCTTAGTGGAAACTGCCTCATCTGACTTCAATTCAGTCCCATCTCCATCAAAACCATCTTTGGCTGAAGGTGGGACCATCGATTTTGCATGGGATTTCTTTGGTCCATGGCTTTTGCCGTCAACCTCCTCATCGGTTGACTCAGAGGAAGAAATTTTACCCTTCGTTGAATCCGGTTCTGTCTCATCACCCTTTACGGAAGACAGTTTACTCTTCCACCATTCGTTAACGGCCTGAAACATCACGAAGAAAACCGGTACAAAAAAGACCGCCAGTATAGTGGAGGCAATCATGCCGCCAAAGACCGCAGTTCCCAAAGCCCTCTGCCCTGCAGCACCTGCCCCCTCCGCAATTGCTAGAGGGAGGACGCCTAAGATAAAGGTGAAAGAGGTCATCAGGATAGGCCGGAATCGGAGGCGAGATGCTTCCACCGCCGACTCCACAATAGTTCTGCCCTGATTTCGCAAATCACGCGCGAATTCTACGATCAGGATGGCGTTCTTACTTGCTAAGGCGATGATCAGCACGATACCTATTTGGGTATACAAGTTAATGTCCATACCTCGGAGTGATACCGCAGCGACGGCACCCAATAGACCAAGTGGGACGACCAGGATCACTGCAACCGGAAGAAACCAACTTTCGTATTGAGCAGCGAGCACAAGGTATACCAGCAACACCGCCATGCCAAACACCCAGATCGCTTCGCCGGAGATGCGCTTTTCCTGAAAGGCCATTTCGGTCCATTCAAACCCCATTGACGGTGGAAGGACATTGGCGGCGACCTGTTCCATCAACCCCAAGGCCTCGCCCGTGCTGTAACCTTCGGCTGGAGCCCCGGTGATCGCTGCTGCCGGGTAAAGGTTATACCTATTGACGATCTGTGGGCCGAATGATTTTTTTACGGTCGCCACGGTGCCAAGAGGAACCATTTTTCCTTGGCGATTGCGGACCTCCAGTTTCTCGATGTCCTTTGGGTCCGCGCGGTACTTGAAGTCGGCTTGCATCCGCACCTGGAAAACACGGCCAAATTTGTTGAAGTCGTTGATGTAAATAGAACCAAGGTTGGCCTGCAAAGTTTTGAAAACGGCATCCAGTGGAATGTCCAGCGATTTGACTTTGACCCGGTCAATATCCACAAAGATTTGAGGAACCCCCGGGCGGAAATTGGTATTAACTCCAGTCAATGCAGTCTGCCCTTCTGCGTCGGCAACAACTTCCTGAGCTACTAAAAACAATTCGGCCCTGCCTACTCCCTCCCGGTCCTCGACTTCGATCTTGAAGCCGCCTCGGACTCCTAGCCCCTTAATGCCAGGCGGTGCGAACGGAACGAAAATGGATTCTTGCATCTTTTTAAATTTGGATCGAAGTTTCCCCAGAATTACCTCCTGGGTTAAACCCTGAGGAAGTCGCTCTTCCCAATCCTTAAAGGTTATGAAGAGAGTACCTGCATTCGGAGCACTACTTTGGTCGAGAAGCGACAAGCCGCCAATCGTAAACCACTCATGCACACCCGGAGTTTCGGCAATAATGGTATCGATCTTTTTCATCACTTCCTTTGTGCGTTGTTGCGAGGCAGCATCCGGCAGCCGAACGCTAACTAAGACATAACCCTGGTCTTCCGTTGGTAGAAATCCTTTGGGCACTAGATTGTACCACCAGCCTGCAAGAGCGATCAATCCGGCGAACACCAGCAAGACCAAAAACACATGACGAACGAGAAACCCAACGACTTTCGAGTAGCCGCGCTCCACTAGTTTGTAGACGAAATTAAAGCCGCGGAAAAAGAGGTTCTTGCGCTTTTTGGGCGAGCGGAGCCAAAGAGCACTTTGTACCGGTTTCAGAGTCACGGCATTGATGGCACTGATCAAAGCAGTAGCAGCAATAGTGAGTGCGAACTGACGATAAAGCTGTCCGGTGATACCACCTAAGAACGAGGCAGGTATAAAAACGGCCATCAGCACCAGCGTAATGCCGATAATAGGACCGAGCACCTCGGACATAGCCTGATGAGTGGCCGGCTTAGGCGGCATTCCTTCTTCAATATGGTGGGTCGCATTCTCGACGATAACAATTGCATCATCGACAACAATCCCAATAGCTAGAACGAGTCCGAATAGAGTGAGCATGTTGACGGAAAATCCCAAGGCACTCATAGCGGCGAAGGTGCCGATAATAGTCACCGGTACCGTAGTCGTAGGTATCAGCACAGCTCGCCAGTCCTGAAGAAACACCACCATTACCACCAGCACAAGAATTCCCGCTTCGATTAAGGTCATGTAAACTTCGTGGATGGAGGCTTCGACAAACTTAGTAGTGTCCATCGGGATGTCGTAGTGCATTTCCTTGGGGAAATTTTTGCTCAGGCGCTTCATTCTCTTTTTGACTTCCTTGGCAACTTCCAAGGCGTTCGCACCCGGTAATTGATAAATGCCGATGTTGGCGGTTGGAAGACCTTTTTTCAGATTAAATCGGTCATAGGTTTGTGCTCCCAGCTCAATGCGTGCCAGATCCTTTAGGTAGGTTACCTGTCCGGACTTCCCTGTCTTGACCACGATATTTTTGAAGCGATTAACATCGCTTAAGCGGCCCAGAACCGTCACGTTGTATTGGAAATCTTTATCCTTGGATCCGGGGGGCTGGGCAATCTGACCTGCTGCCACCTGCACGTTCTGTTCACGGATGGCAGAAATAACCTCCTGCGTGGTGAGGTTACGGGCCTTGAGCTTTTGTGGGTCTAGCCAGATGCGCATGCTATAGTCGGAGCTGCCGAAAACGGTCACCTCCCCTACCCCTTTGACTCGACTCAGCTCATCGGCAAGATGTATCGTCGCATAATTGGAAAGGTACAACCTACCGTACTTACCTTTGGGAGATGTCAGGGATATAACCAGGATGATGTTGGTTGATCGTTTCTTGACCGAAATCCCTTGCCGTTGCACTTCCTCCGGAAGGAGAGCTTCTGCTTGAGCGACGCGGTTTTGTACCAATACTTGTGCTGTGTCCAGATTCGTGCCGATTTCGAAGGTTATAGTCAGTGAATAGGAGCCATCCGATGAGGAGGTGGAGGACATGTACAACATGTTCTCAACTCCGTTGACTTGTTGCTCGATAGGTGCTGCCACGGTTTTGGCGACGACTTCCGCGTTTGCACCCGGGTATGTTGCGGAAACCCGCACCGTAGGAGGAGTGATGTCCGGATATTGTTCGATCGGCAAGTTCCGCAACGCCACAACACCAATCAAAATAGTTACGATGGCGATTACGTTGGCAAAGATCGGATGTTCAATGAAGAAGCGGGAAAACATGGAGGAGTTTCTGCCTTTATTTTCAACTCTGGCATTTTTCTTGGTTCCGATGGAGATCGTCTTGATTACCGGTCCGGAATCCCTGCGAGCGACGCATCTATTTCCGGTGTTGTCATTTCAGCCCGCTGCGGGTCCACTTTCGCTCCAGGCCGGGCTCGCTGCAATCCGTTCACAATCACCCAGTCGTTCGTGTCGATTCCTTTTTCGATTACCCGCATATTGCCTACGGGAATCCCTAATTGGACGAGGCGATATTCAACAGTGTCCTTCTCATTCACCACCATTAGGTAATCTCCGCGCTGATCCGTGCTCAAGGCACGCTCTTCTACAAGCACCTGCGGTTGGGCTTTGCCAACAGGTTCCCGGATGCGGACAAACATTCCGGGAAGAAGCCGATGATCGGGATTGGGGAAAATACCTCGGCGCATTATCGTCCCGGTAGTAGGATCCACGCCTACCTCACGAAAGTCCAACGCCCCTTTGAAAGGAAACCCCTGTCCGCTGCTTAGGCCCAGAAAAAGGATCTGAGGTTCCTCCAATTGGCTGGGTATTTTGTACTTTTGTTTGAATTTATCGTAGCGGTGAAGGTCATTTTCACTGAGATAAAAGTATGCATGGATTTGGTCGATGCTCTCGATCTTGGCCAGGAGTGTTTCTTCAGATTCGACCAGATTTCCTATGTCAAACAGAAGCCGGCCGATGCCACAACTAAGGAGTGCACGAAACTCCCTG
>CAZPPD010000391.1:0-5895 GCA_964588185.1 uncultured Alcaligenaceae bacterium
CTTGGGCAGGAGCCGGGATTTTACCTCCAGGGAATCCAAAAGCCGCGAAAACTCCTTTTGATTTGCTGCGGGCTCATAGCTCCGCCGCTTTCCCTTCGTTTTCTGCGGAGTTGAGGGAACGAACGGGGATCGATAATGGCTACCGGCGGTCCGGGGGGTTGGAGTTTGTGGGCGGGGCTCATCCTGCCGCGGAGCAAGAGTGGCGGGGGGAAGGAATTGCCTTTGAATTATTGGATGAGGCCACTCTGAAGGAGCTGGAACCAGCGCTTTCTCCGGAATTAACTCGAGCCTATCACTTGCCGGATATGGCCCAGCTTCGCAACCCACGCCATGTGCAAGCTCTGGTGAATGCTTGCCAATCCATGGGAGTAAACTTGCACCGGGGATGTCCAACCTTTGGTTTTCATCGGCAGGGGAATAAAATTCTTGCCACCCGAGGAGACCGGGAGTTTTCCGCCGATCGATTTTTGTTGGCAACCGGAGCTTGGACGGAAAGTTTGCTTTCGCCATTCGGTTGGCAACCGGGGATTAAACCGATTCGAGGCCAGATTGCCTTGCTGAATACGGGCACGGCTTTGCTGCGGAAAATCTTACTCTGGGGGTCGCAATATATTGTCCCTCGCCCCGATGGCCGTGTGCTGGCCGGTTCGACGGAAGAGGACGCCGGCTTCGCCAAACAAACTACCGGTTCCGGAATTGCCAATCTCCTCAATCTTTCCAGCCGGTTGGTGCCGGGACTGGGGGAAGCTTATTTGGAACATTCCTGGGCTGGTTTACGTCCCGGCAGCCCGGATGGATTGCCGATTCTCGGCCCGGTTCCGGGTATCGAGAACTTATTTCTTGCTGCGGGACATTTCCGGGCAGGGATTCAACTTTCCTTGGGAACGGCAATGATAATGCGGGAATTATTGATGGCACAGCCTTTAACGATTCCTCTGGAGCCATTTAGTTTGGAACGATTTGAGAGGGCGTATTAAAAAACCTACTCCAAGGTTAACCAAGGTTATCTTTAATCATCCCACTTCTCTTCGGTCGCCTAATCGGAGTGGTATAATAGAGACTGAGCTAAATAAACGGAATTTTGCTCATTATTTCACATCTCACAAATACCTCGCCCAGCAATCATAGGTGATCCATGCAAGAAACCATTCTCCAATCCATCGGAAGGACTCCCCTGGTACGCTTACGCCGGCTCAGCGAAGGGTTGAAGGCTAAAGTTTATGCCAAGGTTGAATCCCAAAACCCGGGAGGAAGCGTCAAGGACCGCGTTGCCTTAGCCATGATCAATGAAGCCGAGCGGCGGAAATGGTTACAACCGGGAGGCACCATTATCGAGGCAACCGCGGGAAACACGGGTGTAGGATTAGCAATGGCGGCGGCAGTTAAAGGGTACCGCTGTATCTTCGTGCTTCCGGACAAGATGAGCGATGACAAAGTGAAGTTGCTTAAAGCTTATGGGGCCGAAGTCATCATCACTCCCACCAATGTTGCTCCGGACTCTCCGGAAAGCTACAACGGTGTTGCCGACCGTCTGTCGCGGGAAATCCCCGGAGGGTGGCGGCCGAATCAATTCACCAACATGGCAAACCCGGATGTCCATCACCGCACCACCGGGGCGGAGATCTGGGAACAAACTCAAGGCATGGTCACCGCGTTTGTTGCCGGCATCGGCACAGGGGGGACAATCACCGGAGTCGGCAAATACCTCAAGGAACAAAATCCGGACATCCTGATCATCGGAGCCGACCCGGAGGGCTCAGTTCTGTCCGGAGGGACGCCCCGGCCGTGGAAAGTGGAAGGTATCGGAGAAGACTTTGTCCCCAAAACCTTTAACAGCCAGATTGTCGATGACTGGGTCCGGGTTAGCGATGCGGAATCTTTCCACACCGCTCGGCGATTGGCTCGCATGGAAGGTATTCTGGCGGGCGGATCCAGCGGCACCGCGGTAGCCGCGGCTTTACGTTATGCCCGCCGGCTTAATGAGGATCACCTGGTAGTGGCCATGGTTGCCGATACCGGGCGGAACTATATGAGTAAGGTTTTTGATGACAACTGGCTCAAAGAGAACAACTTGCTCCCCGAGGTAGAAGCGCCGCATTCCATTAAAGACCTGCTCAAACAACGAGGAACCCATAAGGTGGTCACCATCAGTCCGGAGGCGACTGCAGAGGATGCCATCAAGCTCCTGCAATCGGTTGGAATTTCGCAGTTACCGGTTTTGGAGAAAGGCTCTCCGGTCGGCAGCATCCAGGAGGTTACCTTGGCTCGGGTTCTCCATGATAATAAGGATCCCAACCAGGTTAAGATTGGGGAAATCATGGTTCGGCCGCTGCCGCAACTGGATACGGCGGTTGCGTTGGATGAAGTCTACCGTCTATTGTTGGCGGGAAATACCGGTTTTCTGGCCGTGGAGGATGGAAAAGTTGTCGACATCATCACGCGCATCGATCTGATTGAGTATTGGGATCGCTCCCGCAATATAACTCAAACCAAAGAAGCGGTTTAATAGTTGAAATCTCCGAGTTCCAAATAAACCTCGAAAAATGGGTCAGGTCCATTTAGGGGAATGGCCCGAAGGGTGCATTGCACTAACTAAATGTAATTGGCCCCTTTTTCGCCACCACAGCTTGAATATATAAAACCAAGTGAACGTACCAGGGAATGGTCTCATTGAATGCAGGAATCTCCAAGCCTTCAACTCAAGCACAAGGGGCTTATCAATGGGAGGAGTTCTCGCCCAGCATTTTAACCGCTGCAATCGCAACATCTCGATTTTTGCCGTGGTTTGTATGGTAATCGCGGGGGTGATGGCATACTTGCTTTCCACCTACTACCACAATTTCTTTTTTGGGCCCTTCGAAAAAACTCCAAAAGAATTGAGCACCCTAAAAGATGTGGACGAGGTTACCGACTATTTCATTTCCATCCCGGCGGAAAACCTTATTGACACCGGTTGGCGAGAAGGGAAGAAAGGCCGAGAAAATATCATGTACATGATGGTTCCGGCGGGAAAGCGAATGTTGCTGATCAAGTCTCCTATCGATTCCCATGGTGCCGACTTATCCGGTGTATTGGTAGATATTCCCACCGATGTCTACCACGATGTGGTCGATTATGCTCGGATCAATATTCCTGCTGCCAAGGACCGCGTGTTCCTCAGCTTTATGCTGGACGCAAACCGGCCATTTCGGTTCGGCGGGTATATTGGCCTGGCAGTAATCGCCTTATTGACGGGGACCTTTTTGTGGTTGTGTTTTCTGCTGATCATGCGAGCCATCAATCCTTTATCCCATCCGGTGATGGTGGAGGTAGGTAAGTATGGCGATCCCAATGAAATCGCCCAACAAATCAACGACGATTTCGCCAATGAACCGGCCATCAAGATTGGCTCGTTACAAATCTCTCCTAATTGGCTGATACATGCCAATACCTTCGGCATAAGACTGGCAGTGGTAAAGGACATTGTTTGGGCGTACAAAAAAGTCGTAAAAGGCGATGTTAACCAAATTTCCGCTGTCATCTACACTCGAGATCAAGAATACTTTGAGGTGGTGGGTAAGGGCAACCAAGTCGATCAAATGTTAACCGCCATCTACGCCCAGGTTCCATGGGCTATACCGGGCTTTGATCCCGCGTTGTTGAACTTGTGGAATTCCAATGTCAATGAATTCCTCAGCATTGTGGATGAGAGGAAACGGAAAATGGAAAGCGGGGAATGGGATGAAGAACCACCTCCGGAAGAAGAACTTCCCCATCCCCCTCCGGTTCCCTAGCTGGGCTTTGTTGGATAACTGCTTCGCCGTAAAGATATGTCTTGGATTACAAAGATGTCACCCAATCGTTGGCAATGCGCTGGATTCTTATCGTACTTAGCTTTCGTGAAAAACGCGGAAGATTCAGAAAAATATCTGAAGAATCCTAAATCCAGTGGACAACCTAAAATCCTCTGTTTTGGCTATTACAATCGTCACAAACAGCCTTTTGTTAACGCAAATCCGGCAATTCCTTCCGCGTACTCCATTGCGGTTTGAGGTTATTTCGAGAAATACCCGAAAAAGTGAGTATCACCGTGGACGTTCTCGACTCTGACGGAAGGCAATGTTGTGCACACACTCCGAATCTTTGCAGTGCTGGTTTCGTTTCTTGGTTGCTTGTCCACGACGAAGGCCGCGGGTCGACCGGATTTTCTCCAAGTCATCAATTGCCAGATCAACGGGCAAGTAATCGACCACACGGCCAACAGTCATTGCGATCGCCGGATCTATTCTTGTGCCTTGGATCGGAAACGGGATTTATATGTTTATTTGCCGCCCGGTTTTGACCCGCGTAATCGCTATCCCTTATTGATTTGGCTTCATGGACTCGCCACAGACGAACAATCCTTTGTAAAAGAAGCGATCCCTCGCCTCGACAAGGCTATTTCCCGTGGTCAACTTGCACCGTTTATTGTGGCGATTCCCGATGGTACCCGGCGCGGCAGAGCCGGTTTACTTTCCACTCACACCGTGTTTTTAAATAGCCGCTTGGGATGCTACGCAAATTATCTAATGCATGATGTTTGGAATTTCGTTCATCGTCATTATCCTATCCGGCCGGAACGAGAGGCTCATATTCTCGGCGGCGTTTCTATCGGCGGCGGGGCTGCTTATCACCATGCCATCAAGAGCCGGGACCGAATTGCCCATGTTTTGGGAATATATCCGTCGGTTAATGTTCGGTGGAAAGATTGCCGGGGACGCTATTTCGGGAATTTTGACCCTTGTTGGTGGGGTTGGCGGACTTCGGTTTGCTGGGGCCATGAACCATTAGGGCGCTACTATGGATTCATTCGAGTCCCTTTGCGGCGCTTGGTCTATCCCTTGTACGGCCGGGGCAAACAAGCTGTCCGGCAGATGAGTAGAGATAATCCCTTGGAAATGATCGATCACTATCACCTTGAACCGGGACAGCTGTCGATGTTCATTGCCTACGGGGGGAAAGATGAGTTCAACATTGATGCGCAGGTAGAAAGCTTTGTTTACCGGGCCGGCCAACGCGGGTTAAAAGTCAAAGTCATCTATGATCCGGAAGGCCGCCACAGCATCCGCACGGCCAGGCGGTTTTTCCCGCCGGCAATTCAATGGCTGGCACCTCGATTAGAACCTTTCCGAGTTCCAATAAATCAGCCCGCTGACTTAAAGTAGCCGCGGGCTGAGGTCATTGATTTAAGTTGTTGGGCCGTCCGTCGATTTCTCCGGCTTAATCCCGAGAGTAGGGAAACGCGCGAACGGGAATTTGATTCGTGGTCTTGAAGATGATCCACTTGTCTTCGCGGGATCGGCGAGCAGGATCTTTGCCCGGTTGAGCTGCGGTCCCAATATACTCGCTTTCCTCTTTATAACTTTCTTCCGCATCAGTTGCGTCCACCTCAAACGGTACCGCTTTGGAAGCTTCGGAAGCCCGGCGGCGATGGATTAACTCCGCCGTGGACAACACTTGATATTTTCGCCGCCCTTGAGTGGCCGGCTTGGTATAGATCCGAATCACTTGGGTTTTGCCCGGAGCAACCGGTGCTTGGAAGCATTTTACCATCGGGAAGGAAACAACCCGAATGTTGTGATGGTGAGCAAACGGGCCACCGAAAACAGCAACCGGGGTAGCAGGCCGGCTGATCATCCCCACATTGCCGCGCATTACCGGACAGCGAGCAGCCGCTTGGCTTGGGATCACGATTACCTGGTAAACCGGGGTGTTTTGACAAGCACAAGATTGTCCACAACCGCATTGCTTGCTGCAGGCACAGGATGGTCCGCAACCGCATTGGGTGCTGCAGGCACAGGATGGTCCGCAACCACATTGCTTGCCGCAGGCACAGGATGGTCCGCAACCACTTTGCTTGCTGTAGGCACAGGTTTC
>CAZPPD010000392.1:0-5883 GCA_964588185.1 uncultured Alcaligenaceae bacterium
GGAATTTACCCAGGCGAGTCAGCCGGTGCAAATTCTAAAACTTTTTTGGAAAGACTTCTTTTGCAATAATAAAAACAAATTAGTTGTTGATTTAGTGAAATGGATTATAACACGGACTACTAAGCAAGCCAGCAAATATCTCTAAAATTTTTGTTTGTCTTGAATCGCTAAACACTACTTCGAGGGATTCTCACACCAAACAACATTGTTACTTTGTTGTCCGGCGATCAACAAATCCAAATCTCCATCCCGGTCCATATCGAACGCCCGAATATCATAAGCAGCCTGATTGCGGGCCACGATATGGGTTTTGAAATTTCCTTTGCCGTCATTCGCAAACCAAGCTGCTATTTTTTCTCCGTAAGCGCAAGTGGCCGCATCGATGTCCCCGTCGTTATCCAGGTCCGCCACAGTCAGGCAATGGGGGTAGAGGAGAGTCTTGTGGATAGTGTGGGCCTTCCAGTCCGGCCCTTCAAACCAGAGGACCCCTTTGCCATGCCCTCGGGTAGCGATGAAATCCGTTTTGCCGTCGCCATTGACGTCGGTTTGCTGGATATTGGTTGCCCCGAGTTGATTGTCGGCAATTAAATGTTTCTTCCAGGTCTTGGTTGGATCTGTTGGGGCCTCCCACCAGGCAAACCAATTGCCGGTTCCAGGTTTTGCTTGCTTACCGCCTTTGGCTGCCATGGCAATGTCAGGCCGGCCATCCTTATTAATATCACCAAAACCCAAGTAATGACTAAGGCCGGGAGAGTCTCCGTTGGAGAAACCATATCGATGCCAGCGTTTCGCCTTGTGGGGATTTTCCGGAACTTTCAACCACACCGCAGAGTTGGGAAATTCACCCACCGGTTGGGCACTATTGGCCAGCAGGTCCAGCTTGCCATCGCCATCCACATCGCCTTTGAGGAGACCATGAACCCCATTTATTTTGTTGTCAACTATCCTCAGTTGCCAGCGATCTTGCAAAGGGCGCTTGGGCTGTTCCAACCACACAACCCAACCGGGTTTGTAATGGGCTCCGATGTAATCCAGGTCGCAGTCGCCATCGACGTCAAACGCTTCGCTGTGAATGAAGTTCTTCTTGGGTGTTTTGGCGAGGATGACTTCTTCCCATTTGGGAGCCACGAACAAACGAGTCGTGTTTCCGCTACAGGCGATAACATCGGGACGCCCGTCTCCGGTAAAGTCGCCGGCGATAGCAGTGTTGGTACGTTCCCCCTGGTAGATGGTATGTTTTTTCCACTCGGATCTGCCCGTGGTTGGAAGGATTAAAAGGAAGAGGAACACGTAATAGGTGATTATTGATTGGGACATTTTTTCCTTGCTTGATCAAAGATAGATTATTTGCGGAAAATACCATATCATGACTATTCTTCAAGCACCACGATTATTCCAGGAAAGCCGAAACCGGCATCCCTCTTCTACCAAGAAACAATAGTATTGGTTACTGCGTTGCCCCCCGAAAGGTTCGAAACCCATGCAACAAATTCTCAAACGTACTTTTTGTATACTGATTCTTTTGATGGTCCCGGTGGGAATTGTTAGTCTGAGCTTCCAGCAACTTGGGACGGCCCAAGGCCAAAAGAAGGACAAAAAGAGAGGCAAGAGGAATCGGAAACCTGCCCCTACAAAAAATTTGGGAGAATTTACCCGCTATGGCATCTACGCCAAGACTGCACCTCGGGCACAGGGAACCACACCTGTAACGACCGGAATGCCATTGGATATTCGCAAAGGGGACCGGATTGCTTTCATCGGCTCTACCGTAATGGAGAGGTCACAGGACTATGGGTACTTCGAGACGATGCTGCATCAGCAGTTTCCGAAGCACAATCTTAGAATCCGAAATCTTTCCTGGTCCGCCGACGAGATTGATTTGCAGCCGAGACCGGCTAACTTTGCCGACTTGGAGCAACATTTAACGCATGAAAAAGTAGATGTAATCTTCGCTAATTATGGGTTTAACGAATCGTATGCCGGCAAGGAAGGACTGGAGTCGTTCAAGAAAAAGCTGACTGCTTTTGTTGCCAACTTGAAGTCCAAAGCGTTCAACGGCAAGACCGGACCTCGCATTGTTCTGGTCTCTCCTATTGCCAATGAAAATGTCAAAGGAGTTCCGGCAGCGGATTTGAACAACAAACGCCTTGAGATGTATGTGGAAGCAATGCAGGCCGTTGCCAAGGAACAGCAAGTTGGATTCGCCGATGTTTTTCATGGCACTCGTGAGGCGATGAGTGATCCAAAAACCAATCTGACCTTTAACGGCTGTCACTTAACGAAAAAGGGCTACTCCAAATTTTCCGAGTTACTGTTCCGAGAATGTTTGGATCGAAGTCCACCTAAAGATAATCCAGAACTACGCGAAACCGTCAAGGATCTGAACCGGCAATACTTCCGCCGCTATCGGCCGGTCAACACTTTCTACTACACCGGCGGCAGAAACAGAACCTACGGCTATCTGGACTTCCTTCCGGCGATGCGAAACTTCGACATCATGGTCGCGAATCGGGAACAGCGGATTTGGAATCAGGCACAAGGTAAGCCGGTTCCAGATAAGGTTGAAGATAGTAACCTCCCGCAATTGCCTAAGCCGAGAGTTGCCCGCGGTGGAAATCGGTGGCTGTCAGCCAAGGAGGAGCAGAAGGCATTCAAGGTAGACCCGCGTTTCGAGGTCAATCTCTTTGCCGGCGAGGAACAGTTCCCTGACGTTGCCAACCCCATTCAAATGCGTTGGGACTCCAAAGGGCGACTATGGGTGAGTTGTTCGACGACCTACCCGCACGTATATCCGGGGAATGAACCTAATGATAAGATTGTCATCCTGGAAGATGTAGATGGCGATGGGAAAGCCGACAAGTGTTCGGTGTTCGCCGACAATCTCCATATCCCTTTGTCCTTTGAATTTGGCGACGGGGGTGTGTATGTTTCCGAGCAGCCTCATCTGAGTTTCCTAAAAGATACCGATGGGGATGGTAAGGCGGATGTTCATCGAAAAGTGCTGACCGGGTTTGGGACCGAGGATTCTCACCATGCATTGCATGATATTACCTGGACTCCCGATGGAGACCTCCTATTTCGTGAGTCGATCTTCCATCATTCGCAAGTGGAAACGCCTTATGGTCCGGTGCGGCAGCAGAACAGCGGTTGGTTTCGATACGAGCCGGATACTCATCGGCTGATCAGCTTTGGGACCTATCGCAGCACCAATCCGTGGGGAGTAACCTTTGACGACTGGGGTCAGCACCTTGCCAGTCATCCGGTTTATGCCGAGGCATTCCATGCCCTCGATCCGCCCTATCCCCAGCAACATCCCTCTCCAAGAGGATTGCGGGCTTACTCCGGAGTGTGTGGACATGAGTTTATCGACTTTTTGACTTTCCCTTTTCGATTGTTGGGATATTTCATCAAGGTGCGGTACAAACCTACGACACGAGTGGAGATCCATAAGTGGAAGGAATTGACTTTCGGTTATGACGAGGAATATGTGGGTGACCTGATTTTCTCCACCAACCTTAGCTTTATCCCGGTTGATGTTCGTTTTGGGCCGCGCGGGGCATTGTATATCTGTGACTGGTACAACCCAATCAAAGGACACATGCAGTATTCTCTTCGCGATGATCGCCGAGATCGCCATTCCGGGCGAATCTGGCGGGTTACGGCTAAAGGTCGCAAGGTACAGGATCCTCCTAAGATTGCGGATGCCTCCGTCAGTGAGCTAGTTGAACTTCTGAAGCGAAGAGAATATCGAGTCCGCTACTGGGCCAAGCGAGAGTTGGGGGAACGGGAGGCCGCTGAGGTAAAGAAAGCTTTGGATAACTTTGTCGCTAAGTTAGATCCAAAGGATGATCGGTTCCGTCACCATCAGATGGAAGCTATCTGGACCTATCGGTGGATTCGGGCAACGAATACCAAGCTGCTGCGAGAAATCCTTCGCTGCGAGAACCGACATGCTCGGGCTGCAGCGACTCACCAACTACGCTACTGGCATAAACACATGCCGGATGCAATCCAACTACTACGCAAAGCAGCAAATGACCCTAATGCGATTGTTCGCATGCAAGCTGCCATTGCTGCGAGCTACATCGGCAGCCGAGAAGCGTTCGACGCGATGCTCGACGTGTTTAACCATCCCCGGGGAGGTCATCTGGACTATGCGATTCGCACGGCTCTTGGATCTCACACCCTGAGACCTTATTGGGAAAGCGGAAATCTGCAAGGAAAGATTACCAAGCTCCTCAAGAGCTCAAAGACGATTAATCAGTTCAAGGAACCTACGCCTAGTGCATCTCAGGCGCAGTTCGATAGCCAAAAGGACCTTAAATTGGTGAAGATCTCCTGTATTCCGGAACGGATGCTGTTCACGGTTAAACAATTTTCTGCCAAACCTGGTCAGCCGGTGAAGCTAGTCTTCACCAATCCGGATGCTACCGACCATAACCTGGTGATAGTTAAACCCGGAGCGCTTGCCGAAGTCGGAATGGCAGCGAATGATATGGCCAAAGATCCCCGCAATGCGACCTCGGATTTCATCCCCCTGGAGAAGAAACATTTGATTCTCCATCACTCGCCTATGATTGGGCCGACCCGCTCGGCTCAGGTTCATGTCCTGCGTTTTCGGGCTCCTAAGGAAACTGGGATCTATCCCTATGTTTGCACTTTCCCCGGGCACTGGGTAGTTATGAAAGGCAAAATGGTCGTGGCGAATAATCCTGCCGAGGTAGCCAAACTACTAGCTGCCGCAAAACCGAAGGTTATTCGTGAATGGAAAATGACGGACTTCGAAAAGTTAGTTCTGAGACAGGATGATAAGTCGGTCATGCGGGGCATGCAAGCTTTTATGAAGGCAAATTGCCATCAATGTCATGCGGTCAATGGCCACGGCATTGATCTTGGACCTTGCTTAGCGGATGTTAATCAACGCTATCGAGGGAAAAAGCTTCTTCAGCAGATTCTGGAACCCTCCTCTGAAATCAACAAAGATTTTCAAAATAAGTCTTTCATCCTCAAAGATGGCCGCATTGTAACGGGAGTTGTTTCCAAAAAAGTAAGAGGTCAAATCCATGTCATGACCAACCTACTGACTCCTCACAGCCTGACTCGCATTCGCAGGCGGGACATTGAAGAGACCATTACCTCAAAAATCTCTCCAATGCCGAATGGTTTGCTGAACGTGCTGACACGGGAAGAGATCATAGACTTGGTTTCTTTCCTCGAGGTTGGGTACGAATTACCGAAGCATTTGCAGCACAAGCATAAAAACAAAAAGTAGACTGAGAACAGAGAAGAGGACACATGAAAGGAAACCGTTTTGTTGCCGAGGGAGTCGGCACTTTTGCGCTGGTTTTTTGCGGGTGCGGAGCAATTATCGTCAATGACGGTTTCGGTAGCCAACTTGGACATGTCGGCATTAGCTTAGTGTTCGGCCTCGTTGTAATGGCAATGTTTTATTCGGTAGGCATTGTCTCCGGTGCGCACATCTATCCGGCAGTGACTCTCGGTTTTTGGTTTGCGGGGCGCCTCAAGTGGTGGTTTGTCCTTCCGTATATTGGTTGTCAGTTCGCCGGAGCAGTCGCGGCAGCAGGGGCATTGCGGTTGTTTTTCCCGGAACATGAGAATCTAGGGGCGACCTTGCCAAGTATTGACCTGCTTCGGGCTTTTGCAGTCGAAGTAATTCTGTCGTTCTTGCTCATGTTTGTCATTCTCAACGTGTCCACCGGACCTATGGAGAAAGGGATCATGGCAGGTGTGGCAGTTGGGGGTACCATCGCCTTGGAAGCTCTGCTGGGAGGACCATTAACCGGGGCCTCAATGAATCCGGCTCGGTCCTTGGGTCCAGCGGAAGTGTCGGGGTATGTGATAACCATCAGGTTAAACCTCGAT
>CAZPPD010000393.1:0-5881 GCA_964588185.1 uncultured Alcaligenaceae bacterium
CTACCGGTTTTAAAATTTCCCCGACCTCGAAATGATACTGATTTCCAAGGATTAATGAGCATCCCTCTTCCCGCAACAGTTCAACTGACTCGTGATCGCATCGAAGCTGCTTACCAAAAAGCTCTGGCGGCATTACTTGAGCTGCGCGACCCCGAGGGATATTGGGAGGGTGAATTATCTACCTCGGCCCTTTCTACCGCCACGGCTGTCATGGCGTTGGCACTAGTCCAGCAAAAGGCATTGAGGTCGAAGGCTTATCAGGTACTGATTGCCAATGGGATTCGCTGGCTGGCGGAGAATCAAAACCCGGACGGTGGGTGGGGAGATACGATCAAGAGCATCAGTAATATCTCGACCACAATGCTCTGCCGCTCTGCCTTTACTATTTCCGGTTTTCGGGATTGTAATCCGAAAACTATGCAAAAGATGGAAAACTGGCTGCACAAGAATTTCGGCAGGACATCCGAGGAACTGGCGGAGGCGGTTCGCTCGCGCTACGGCAAGGATCGCACTTTCGCGGTTCCAATCCTCACCACTTGTGCCATTGCCGGATTGATGGACTGGAAAGAAGTGGAGCCGCTGCCATTTGAGCTGGCTTGTTTTCCCCAATCCCTTTTCCGTTTGCTTCGCCTTCATGTGGTCAGCTATGCTCTTCCCGCCCTTATTGGCATTGGCCAATGTGTCCATCAACATCGGTCGTCATGGAATCCATTCCTCCGATTGATCCGGTGGTTGGCCCGGAAGCCAAGTCTGAGGGTATTGGAGAAGATTCAACCTGAAAATGGCGGGTTTTTGGAAGCGACGCCCCTAACAAGCTTTGTAACCTTGGCCTTGGCCCAGATCGGTTTGGGAAATCACCCCGTCGCCAAGAAAGGCACCAAGTTTATTGTCCAATCGGTTCGGCCTGATGGCAGTTGGCCGATTGATACCAACTTGTCCACCTGGGTGACCACACTGTCGATTAATGCCTTGGCCACCGCCGGGGAACTGGGGAACCTGGAGAAGAAAAACACCGTCTTGGTTTGGCTGGAAAATCAGCAATACCAGGAGATTCATCCTTATACCGGTGCCAAACCTGGAGCTTGGGCTTGGACTCCTTTGCCGGGCGGGGTTCCGGATGCGGATGATACGCCAGGTGCTCTCTTGGCATTGAGGAATTTACTGTCTTGTAGGTCAGGTCACCCGGCCCGATCAAATGGAAGTGAAAGAGAGCCACCCCAAAATAGGACGGGTCGGGAGACTCGTCCTACTAACCAGGAGACGAATGGAATTCAGTGGCTATTGGATTTGCAGAATGCAGATGGGGGCTGGCCCACGTTTTGCCGGGGTTGGGGTTATCTACCCTTTGATCGAAGCAGCCCGGATTTAACTGCCCATGCTTTGCGAGCACTTAATAGCCAACATTACCCGAAAGAAGATCCCTGCTATCAGCGGATAGCTGGAAGAGTGAACCATGCGATTACCACCGGCTTTATCTACCTCGCCAAATGCCAACGCGAAGATGGGTCTTGGCTGCCGTTATGGTTTGGCAATCAATACGCCGAAGACGACATTAACCCGACTTATGGGACCTCCCGCGTATTGGCGGCTTACCGGGATTGTGGCCGGATGGAGGAAGAACCTGCTCGCCGAGGGATTGCTTGGATCCTGGCCAACCAAAACGAAGATGGCGGATGGGGGGGATGTTTGGCAACACCCACCAGTATCGAGGAAACAGCCCTTCCGGTTGAGATTCTCATGGATTTCTCACGACTACCGTTTTACGCTCCCCTGGTAGAAACGGCAGTGAATAAAGGACTTAGCCGGCTCGTCGATCATGTGGAGAAAGACGAATTAAATCACCCAACCCCAATCGGATTTTATTTTGCAAAGCTGTGGTATTATGAGAAACTGTATCCGGTAATATTTGCGGTTGCCGCCTTGGGAAAAGCCCGGCAACTTCCAAAACCGGAACAGAATTTTGGAGCCAAAGACTTATTTTGACTCAATATCCCTATACTAAACCGAAGCGCGAGCGAGGCTTTTGACAACCTCACCTTAAATTCGGGCTTATAGGAATGTCCTGGCTCCAAGATCAGCAAACTCACCACCAATGACAACCAACTGTCAGTAACCCACCAGAGGTAAACCATCGTGGCGACCGTTGTCGATACCAAACCTAAAAAGAAAAAACGTGAAAGTACAGCTCACTTAAAATTGGTTCCGGAACCCCGGGAACGACGGGATCAGGTCCGGGCTGAAGCGGCTCGTGTCGGACAAACGTTCGACCGGTCTCGGCCATTGACCAAAGAATCTCTCCGTTCTACCGCTATCGAATTATTGGCAGCAATGGGCCTCGAGGAACAATATCTTGGATTTACCATGGTTTGCCTGAGCAATGAATTTTGGCGAGAACAAGTCCAAGCAATTGATTTCAGCCGCCGTCTCTTGCTGCTGCCTCATTGCCTGAAACACGCGGAAGGCTGTCCGGCCGATTATGATGAGTTTGGTTTGGATTGCCGCAAGTGTGGTGCTTGTTCGGTCGCGGACTTCAAGGTCAAGGCGGAGGATCTTGGCTACAAAGTACTGGTTTCCGAAGGTACCCCGATTGTCCTGAAGATTATTGTCAGCGGCCACGTCGATGCCATAGTGGGCGTAGCTTGTCTGAATGTTTTGGAGAAGGCATTGGACAAGGTCTTGCTAACCGGTGTCCCCTGCGTTGCCGTTCCGTTGCTTTCCAGTAATTGCCGCAATACTTCGGTGGACGAAGACTGGGTCGCTGAAATGATCGACCTGAAAACTCCCGTCCCGGAAGTGAAGACCCGATCCTATGTGCATTTGTTGCGGGCCGCTAACAAGATCTGTGAGAATGAATTAGCCGCGCTCGCCCCAAAGGCCCGAGCTGGAGCAAAGAACATCTCAGGAAGTGATCCGCTGGTAGTCCACGAAAACATTGCCTACGAATGGCTGGCTCAAGGGGGAAAGCGGGCTCGGCCTTTTATCACCCTCGCTGCCTATGATGCTCTGAAAGGAGCCCCTGGCACAATCTCCGAAGATCACCTCGATCTTCCGGACTCCGTGAAGCGCACCGCTTTGGCCATCGAGACATTCCACAAAGCATCGCTGGTTCATGATGACATTGAAGACGATGATACCTTTCGCTACGGCCATGAAACATTGCACCGTCAGTATGGTGTTGGCACGGCTATTAATATAGGGGACTATCTGATTGGTTTGGGCTATCGTCTGGTTAGCCGCGAACGAAAAGAATTGGGCAGCGATGTAGCCGCGGATATCCTCGATCAACTTGCCCAATCCCATTTGAAACTCTCGGAAGGGCAAGGAGCCGAATTGCTGTGGCGGGACTCCAATGATAAGGCATTGACACCACTGGATGCTTTACGGATCTACGCTTTGAAAACCTCGCCGGCTTTTGAAGCGGCTCTTTATTCTGGTCTGCGGTTGGCTGGCGAGATGGACCCATATCAAAATATGGTTTCTGATTTTAGTAAGAATCTGGGAATTGCCTTCCAAATTCTAAATGACTTAAAGGACTGGGAAGGCGACGAGGAAAATAAACTGGTCATCGGGCAAGATGTCCTTGCCGGCCGGCCGACGCTCTTGTTGGCCTTGGCATTGGAAGGCTCCTCTGCCGCCGGCCGCGAAGAGATTCTCGCTTTGGTGGACCAAAGTAAACAGGAAGATGCGGACGGGGAAGAGATCATTGCTCGGGTGAAAGCCCTCTTTACTGAAGCGGGTGTTTTTGCGAAGGCGGATAAACTAGTCGATAAGTATCGTTCCCGGGCCGAAGCAATTGCCGATGAGGTTGATCCTGTCGAATTGAGAGAATTGTTGTATTATTTAGTGGATACTGTATTAGACCGGCAATCCACCCCAGCGACGGAATCAGAACCTGTTCAAATAGTGCAATTAACCGTGCCATCATGAAACAATTCGACAAGCAGGATTTCCCGGATTTGGAGTTCCTATTTTCCATATTTCCACCCGAAAGCTATATCGCCCAATTCGAATATGTTCCTGCTGAAGAAGTTCCTCAGCCTTACCACAAACTCCTGGTCCACGAGCATCATATGACTGTCACCGTGGAGGCTCACCACGGTCACTTGGTGGATGTTCAAGTCTTGCAGGAACACTTAACCAATGAATCTTATGCCCGCAAAATCCTGCTTAGCCTGCAGAGTAATCGCCGGATTGTTCAGTTTGGATTGATGCGGTTCCATTTCCGCTATTGCAGCGAGAAAGTGAAAAAGGAAATTCTGTCGCGCGAAACCCCATTGGGGCGAATTCTCATCCAAAATAATGTCCTGCGGCGAATTGAACCCAAAAGATTCTTACGGGTTACTCCCGGCCCGGAAATGATGAAGTGGTTTGGTCTGCAAACTCCGGAACCGGCTTACGGGAGATTGGCGATTATTTATTGCAATGAGCAACCGGCAGTCGAATTGCTCGAAATCGTCCGGCCTGAATAATTCGGGTTTCTCACCTCTCCATTCAAGGTTCCCACCCACAGGAATTTCAAATGAGGAACGTTAGCCTTCTGTTGATTTTCACCCTAATAATGGGATGTAATTATCAAGCTTCTGATACCGAAACTTCACAAGGAACTAAACCGAATTGTTGTTGCGAGCTTCCCTCAATTACAGATGTAGTTTCCTCCTCTTTGTATGATCGATTAGGCGGCAAAGAAGGTATTAAAAACATTGTTTCGGCAACAACAAAGGAAATGGATATCCAGGAAGCTAAATTTCATTCTCAACTTTTGGAACAGATTGAGACCATTGCAAAGACTAAAGATGCTAGGAATTCCCAACTTTTGGTAAAGCTTGATTGTAATAATTTCGACTCTTTTTTGGGCCACCTGAGAAAAGGATTGGAAAAAACCAAAGTCGACCAAGCAACTCAAGATGAGTTGTTAGAAATTCTCTCCAAGAATACACAGGAAGAAAAACAAAAGAGGTCAAAGGAGCAAGATGATTCAGAAAGTTGACACCCAAAAAAAATCCCCTGAAGTAGTTGTTATTGGCGGTGGTCCGGCCGGAGCAACCGCTGCAACCATTTTGGCTCAGAAAGGGCACGAAGTAATTTTGTTCGAGCGCGAACAAATGCCTCGTTTCCATATTGGCGAATCGCTCATGCCCGAAACCTATTGGACTTTTCGCAGGTTGGGAATTTTGGATCAGATCAAAAGCAGCTCGTTTACCAAAAAGTACAGCGTTCAGTTTGTAAATGACTCCGGAAAAGAATCGCAACCCTTTTTCTTTTTCGATAACAATCCGCATGAATGTTCCCAGACGTGGCAAGTCGTCCGCAGTGAGTTTGACAAGCTGCTTCTGGACAATGCCCAAGCAAAAGGTGCGGAAATAAGAACCGGGGTGAGAGTCTTGGATGTTCTGTTCGACGGCGAAGCAGCTAATGGAGTTCGCATCCAAAATCCCGATGGAAAGAAGGAAGAAATTCAATGTAAAGTGGTAGTGGATGCCACCGGGCAAAGCTCCATCATTGCCAACCGGTTGAAATTGCGGCAATCGGATCAAAAACTCAAAAACGCTTCCATCTGGACTTATTTCCAAGGCGCGAAACGAGACCCGGGTCTGAATGAAGGTGCAACGCTTGTCCTCCAACTGGAACAGAAAAAAGGATGGTTTTGGTATATCCCATTACCCAATGACATGGTCAGCGTTGGGGTAGTATCAACGCTGGACTACTTAATGAAAAATCGCCAGGGCGATCATGAAGCTATTTTCAACCAAGAAGTCGAACGTTGTTCCGCAGTCAAAGCCCGTATCGAATCCGCCAGAAGAGTTGCCCCCTGTTACAGCACCAAAGATTTCTCCTATCGTTGCAATCGAGTCGCCGGGCAAGGCTGGGTTCTCATCGGCGA
>CAZPPD010000394.1:0-5864 GCA_964588185.1 uncultured Alcaligenaceae bacterium
AACATTGACGGAACCATTTATAGATGGAAAAAGTCAAAAACACATAGTATCTCTACAAAAACCAGTTGCCTGGCCCCTTCCAATCCATTGGATGAAATCATTAAAACTAAGGGTATGGTGGATTTGGGTTAATAAATTCCTATTTCACTTCGCTTTTCGAGGTTGAGCCGGTGTCGTTTCGCATATTCATTTATTATTGTGCACTTTGTGGTGGCTGGGCTGCCTTCTTTGGTTGGATCTTCGGAAGGGTCCTTGCCCCCTCCGCCAGCGATGCCCAAGTCCTTTCCGCCGGGGTTAAAGGACTCCTTTTAGGTCTGTTTATTGCCTTGGGCCTTGGCTTGGTGGATGCCTTGTGGAATCTCTCCCTGAAACAAATCGGGGAAGTGATCATGCGGGTGGGCGTCGCGGTCGTTGTCGGCCTAATTGGCGGATTATTAGGCGGTACTATCGGCCAGGCCCTATTCGGGGCAACCAGCATGTCCCTCTTCTTTGTGTTTGGCTGGATGCTGACCGGACTCTTGGTGGGCACGTCCATTGGAGTCTACGAAATGCTCTCCAGCCTGGTGCGCAACCAAGATGTCGGGGGCGCTCAGAAAAAGCTTGTCAAAGCCCTCATCGGCGGAACCATCGGTGGAATTTTGGGCGGAGTCATCGCCCTGGCGGTGCAGATTTCCTTCACCAGTTTATTTGCCGCCAAAGACCGAACTTTGCTGTGGAGCCCAACCGCGATTGGATTTGTGGCCTTGGGAATGTGCATTGGTTTGTTAATCGGCTTGGCACAAGTTATCCTGAAAGAAGCTTGGGTTCGTGTCGAAGCCGGATTTCGCCCGGGCAGGGAAAAAATTATTACCAAAGAATGCACCACCGTTGGCCGAGCGGAATCTTGTGATATAGGTTTGTTTGGTGATCCCAACACCGAAAAACTACATGCCAATATCATTCAAGTGGGCAATCAATACTTTTTGGAAGATGTCAATACTCCCAGCGGCACGTACCTCAACGAACAACGGATTGCGGGACGCGCTCCGTTGAAATCCGGGGACATGATCAAGGTTGGCCGCAATGTCCTTTGCTTCCGAGAGCGCCAGAAAAGATAATTTTTCGAGAAAATAATTATGCCCCAAGTCATTCGTTGTCCTCACTGCAAGTCTGCTATGCAAGTTCCGGAGAATGCTGCCGGGAAAACCGTTCGCTGTCCCAATCCTGCCTGTAAACAAGCTTTTGCCGTTCCTTCCCTCTCCGGTGGCGTTCAGGCGGCTGCTCCCAAGCCACAACCCGCCGCTGCGGGTGTTCAAGCATCGAAGCAGTCCTCATCCAGCGGCGGAGGTGCCGGAGGTGAACCAACGTCTTGTCCCGCTTGTAGTTCCGATTGGGTTTCCGGCGCAATTGCCTGTATGGATTGCGGATATTTGCTTCCTTCGGAGGAAGAAGCGGCGGAACCTGAGGGTCCTCCCAATTTATGTGCGAACGATGCTTGCGGCGTGGCTAACCCTCCGGGAGTTCGGGAATGCCAGCGTTGTGGCGAGCCTCTACCGGCTCAAGCCGGAACCGTGTTGCTGGACCGCTATCGCTTGGACAAGCTCCTGAAGATGGGGGGATTCGGTGCGGTTTACAAAGGAACCGACATCAAGAACGGCAACCGGGAAGTGGCTATCAAGGACATGATCGGTTCCGATCCCCAGGAATTTGCCATCCGCTTGAACTTCTTCCGCCGCGAAGCGGAAATTCTACGCATGTTGGACAAGGTTCCGATTGTCCCCAAGGTCTATGACTTTGCCCAGGAGGGCCAGCGAGCCCACTTGGTGATGGAATTTATCCGCGGCAAGGACTTGTTGGACTTGATGGAAGAAAATAACAATAAACCGTTTGAAGTCCCCTTGGTGGTTGAATGGGCCAAGAGTATTTGTGATGTGTTGGCTCATATGCACAACCAAACGCCGCCCTTGATCCACCGCGACCTGAAGCCCGACAACATCATGTTGTTGGACGACAAGAAAAGCATCAAGATGATCGACTTTGGGACTGCCCGGGACCTTGGGAAGACCGTCAAGGAACGGATGGCGGGAAAAACCAGGGTTTACACCGAAGGATATGCTCCTCCCGAGCAAATTGTCGGTAAGCCGGAAGCTCGCAGCGATATCTTTGCCTTGGCAGCGACCTTGTACCACTTGGTGACGGGAGAAGCCCCCGAAGGTTTCTACACCGCCAAGGAAATTGAAACCAAGCTTACGGAGAATAGCCCCGATATTCCCAAGCAGTATCGCTGGTTTTATGATTTGCTTCGCATCAATCTCGCAGAAGACATAAATGACCGTTACTTCTCTGCCAAGGAAGTGAAACGCGACCTCATGCAACAGCGTGTCACCAAGGAAATTCCCTGCGAAAAATGCAAGACCACCAATAAGGTGCGAACTCCTTATTGCGTGAAATGCGGGCATGGGATGACCGACATGGGGTTGCTGTGCAATGCCTGCGGTAAACAAAACGCCATGGGCAGCCGTTTCTGCATTTTCTGCGGAAACCGCTTGCGGTAACACCTGGTAGATTCACTTGTCGCCCCGGCTGACTTCTTCACCCTTTCTTGTTTTCACGTAAATAATAAGGCTTGATTATGTCACAAAATGCCCCAGACCCAAACCAACCCAAAGCAGGAGGCCTGTGGGCCCGGTTAATGAATGCTAAGCAGGATGAGGAAACCAACGAACAACAGCAACAGAACCAAGATCCTGCTCAGGAATCTCCACCTTTGGCTTCCAGGATGGATGAAGCCTCCCAACCGGAGGCTGTACCGGACCTAAGTTTGGATACGCCTGATGATCCTCCGGAAGTACCACTGGCCCAACCAATTCCCGAGACTCCTGCGGAGCCGGCAGAACCAGTAGTGGAAGCTGTTCCCGCGGAACCCACTGCCGAGTCGTTTCCCCCGGTTATCCCTGTGGATCCCGAAAAGGCGGAAGAACCGGAGTCGGTGGTCGAAGCCACCCTTGCCGAAGTTTCTCCCAGCGAATCCCCGACCGGAGAATTTGTGGAGGTTCAACCTCAAGAGGCTCCACCGGAAGAAGCCCCGCCGGCCGAAAGTGCGGAACCGGCCGCCCCGCCCGCAGAAAAGGCTTGCCCGGCATGTGCCGCCACCGTTCCGGGAAATCTGGATTATTGTCCCGATTGCGGTTTTATGTTCTCCGGAAATGAAGCTGCAACCTCCTCCGGCATCGGTGCTGCATCCTCGAAAGCATTCACGCCCCCGCAAACCCCGGTTCGGGACCGGTATAAGTTCGGCGGGATGGTTTCCGAACGCATGGGCATCGCTCGCTTTCGCGGTCAAGATTTCAAGGACTCAAGTGGCCAGCCCAAGCCCGTAATTATTGTTGTCGGCCCGAAATCGGCGGATGCGGATACTCCTGCCGCAGCGGGATTGCCCACCGCATCGGTCGAAGAAAACAATTCCAACCCCGAATTGACTCCTTTCGATGATGACAATGTGGCGGTTGCCGACATCCCGCAAGCACCGGAATTCCCCAGCGTTTCCTGGGAAAAATTCATTCTGGAAAACACTTTTAACCCGGCAATTCCCAAGGTCCTGGATCATTTTGCCGAAGGTGATTTCGAGTACTTGATCGAGGAGGATACGCAAGGGGATATCCTCTGGGATGCGTGGGATGATCCGGATGCCAATTATTCCAAACGCTACAGTTATCTGATCAAACTGGCGGAGGGGCTCCATGAGCTTCATCAAGCCGGAGCAATGGTAGAAGGGCTTCGCCCGGAATTGGTCACCGTTACCCCTGAAGGCCAGCCCGTCTTGTCGGACTTGACGGATCTCTTGCCGTTACCTTTGCCGGCCAACGTTCCGGTTCGGGGTACCTTATACACCGCTCCGGAACTGATCGTCAGCCCCGATAAAGCCGATGCCCGAGCCGAAATTTACAGCTTTGGAGCGATGCTGTATTCCTTGGAATACCTGCACCATGCGTTGGAAGAAAAGGATTTCGAGAGCCAGTTCTACCCGAAATTAATCACCGACCGGTATCCCGATGTGCATCCGGCCTTTAATCGCCTGATTCTAAAAACTTTCAACCGGGATTTAAACAATCGTTTCCCCACTGATGGGGCCGCTAAAAAAGATCCCACCGGGATGTTGGAATTGATCTCCACCTTGAAAGTCTGCAAACGGACCTTTGAACGCGTCCGGATGGACATTGCAGCTTGGACGACCACCGGTATGATCCGAACCGGCAACGAAGACGCCTTTGCCTTCTTGCACGCGGTGGAATCCCGGGAAGATGAGCTTACCGAATATGCTTTGATTCTTCTCACCGATGGCATGGGGGGCTATGAGGCTGGGGAAGTCGCCGCAGCGATGGCAATCCACTCCATGCGCGAATTCCTGCTGCAGCACCCTATATTTGCCGCAGTTGCCGGTAAGGAAAAACCCGACGACGAAAAATTCGACATCGAAGAGTGCAAAAAGCTGCTCCACGATGCCTTGATTCACGCCAACAATGTCGTCTTCACCGCTTCCCGGGCCCCCGGTTCCGGAAAACGGGGCATGGGATGTACTGCCGAGGCTATCTACATCGATGACCGCCATTTGGTGGTCGGGCATGTGGGGGATAGCCGGACTTACCACATCACCAATGCCTCGTTGAAGCAGCTTACTCGGGACCACACGCTGGTGAATCGGCTGGTGGAACTCGGAATGATCTCCGCCGAAGAAGCCGAAGATCACGACCGCAAAAATGAATTGCAACAAGCCATCGGCGGGCAACCCACGGTAGAACCGGGATGTTACCACGCCAACTTAAGCATCGGGGATTGGGTCATTGTTTGTTCGGATGGTTTAACTAACCATGTTCCGGATGATGACCTGGCAAAGATGCTCCTGCGCGAGTCCTCCGGCTCAGCCGAAGACGCCGCCCGGCGATTATTAAATCTCGTCAACCTCCGAGGTGCCACCGATAACACTACGATGGTTTTGGTTCGTTGTAGTTAAGAACGGTTAGGGTTCTCAGGGCTATTTTTTCGATTTCTGCTTGGTAAAGCCACAAACAATACCACTTGCCAATTCAGGCAAAATGGTTATTATTCAGTTAAAATGGTGGGTGTAGCTCAGCTGGTTAGAGCGCCAGATTGTGGCTCTGGAAGTCGGCGGTTCGAATCCGCTCACTCACCCTTAAATCCGATTCCTTACCCCTCTGATCATCGTCCAATCCAGGTTTTCGCCAAATCGCATATTCCACATACCGTGGGTCTCAATGATTGGCATCCAGCGCATCTTCGTCAAAAGCTCTGCTGGTCTTGATGGAAACCAGAGGGGTTGGATTCTACTCACCACAGGAATCACCTACAGAGCTCGCCTTCAAGCATTAGGCTATCCTCTAACCTTCCCCCACTTGTTTGCCTGCCAAACCTGTTTGCTTTCCACATCGAAAGCCGTTAGCCACCCGCCACCCGAACAATGGGTGTCGATGCAGATTAGATGCCCCAAATCGAAAATCTCACCGGTTCGCTGCGGGGTGTGGCCAAGGATAACAGTTTTTCCCGAGCAATGCGGCAGTGGTGGTTCCTCCCCAAGAAATGTCCAGCGCATGAAATGGTCCGATTGCTTGTCCATTGGCGAATTTGGAGAGTAGTTTGCATGGACAAATATGTGAGTTTCGGTTTCGTAATAAAGGCGACATGCCATGATGAAATCCAAATGTTCCTGGGGAATTCTTTTCACCCCACCATATGATTTGATTGTTGCCCCGCCGCCGGAGGATAACCAGCTTTCAAACATTCCTTTCTCGTGAAGGGCAAGGAGAAGCATTTCCTCGTGGTTGCCGAAAATTGGGATAAGGTTGCAGGCTCTCCTCAAAGAAAGCAGT
>CAZPPD010000395.1:0-5850 GCA_964588185.1 uncultured Alcaligenaceae bacterium
CTTCTCAACTTCACTGCTCCGGCAGTGGGGCAAAGCGAGAAGAAAACCACTCAGAAAAAGCAGAAATTCATCACCGATATCGTCGCGCCGAAGGTGAAGAACAGCAAAAAGGTTTCCGACATGGTGGCCTTTATTGATTCGGAGATTGAAAGGCTGTGGAAAGAAAACAAGATCGAACCGGCTGAACGATGTAGCGACCACACGTTTATCCGCCGGGCAACCCTGGATTTGTTGGGGCGAATTGCCAAGATTGAGGAGATTGACCGCTTTTTCCAAGACCCGCCGAATACCCGGCGATCGTTGTTAATCGAACGGCTGTTGGCGAGCGATGAGTTTGCCAATCACTTCGCCAATATTTGGACAACCTTATTGCTGACTCGGGGATCGCAAAAATTATATCGCGACCAAATGCATTATTGGCTGTACGAGAAATTTGCCGACCCAGATCATGATTGGTCGAAGACGGTTCACGAATTAATCACCGCCACCGGCCGAACGAACGAAAATGGGGCGGTCAACTTTGTTCTCGCTCATCTTGGTGAGGAGATTAAAGGCGAGCGGCGGCAAAATATGTCCAAACTTCGAGAGGAACTTGGCCGCTATGAAATGGTGCCGGTAACCTCCCGAACCACCAAGCTATTCTTGGGGTTGCAAACTCAATGTACCCAATGCCACGACCATCCGTTCAATGATGTCTGGATGCAGTATCATTTCTGGGGAATTAATGCTTTCTTCCGCCAGGTGGACGCCCCAAGCGGCCGGCCTTTACCGAACGGAAACAACCGAGATGCCGCCGGGCAATTTGAGCTGAAAGACAATGATTCTTTCAATACCATCGGCATTGTTCCTTATGAGCGGCGCAATGCGGTATTGATGTATACCAAGGCGAAGTTCTTGGACGGGACCCGCTTGGATCGGGATTCGAAAAATTCTCGCCGGGAGGATTTGGCGGAATTCATCACCACCAGCCCGTATTTTGCCAAGGTGTTTGTCAACCGCATGTGGGGTCATTTCTTCGGCATTAGCTTTACGCGGAATGCTCCGGATGACTTCGGAGATCACAACCCGGTTTCTCATCCGAAGCTGCTGGAGAAAATGAGCCGGGAATGGGCGGAAAAATATGACCATAATCCGAAAACGCTTGTCCGTTGGATTACCAATAGCAAAGCCTATGGGTTGGATAGTGTTGCCAATGAATCCAACGACAGCCGTGATGCCGAACGCTTCTTTGCCCGGATGATGCTCAAAGCGATGACTCCGGAACAGTTGTTTGAATCGCTTATGGTGGCAACGCAATCGAAAGCGGCTGAAAATACCAAGGATCGCAATGAACTCCGCGAGAAATGGCTAAACCGGTTGGTCAACAACTTTGGCGATGATGAAGGCAACGAGCAGACCTTTAATGGGACTGTTATTCAAGCGTTGTTGATGATGAACGGCAAGGAAATCAATGATGCCATCACGGACAAGAAAAACGGAACGGTTGCCTATGTGTTAAACAAAAAAGGCATCACTCCGCAAAAAGCCATGGAGCACCTTTACCTTTCCGCATTGAATCGCCCGCCTACGGAAAAGGAATACAACCGGATTCTAAGCCCGGACATGATTAATTTGCCGAAGTTGCGGCGACCTCGAACGCGCCAGGAGATCCAGCAGTTTTATACTGCGTTCTATCAGGACTTATTCTGGGCGATTTTAAATAGTAATGAGTTTTTCCTGAACCATTAGCAGGAAAGAAAGGGGTAGGCGATACCGGCTACTCTAAAAAAGTCTTCGTAAACCCACGGGAGAGTGCTCCCGTGGGTTTTTAAAATTGGGAGAGGACCTTAAGCGACTTTCTTCATTTGAAATTGGCGAAACGTTTCTTCGATTGTTGATTTCTTCTGCTCCGCACCGATCGGTTCCTTGTCAAGATAGTCGTTGACCGTATTTAAGTATCTTTTAGTCGAGGGAAACAAAGGCTTGATCAGGTTAAACCAAAGGATATAGAAACCAGCCATAACCCCATCTCGGAAAGAGATCTTTTTCCCTTCCTGGTAGCTGCGGCCATAATAGGAGATCGGCACCTCATAGGAGCGGGCATTGGTTTTGCAAACCATTGCCGTAATTTCCACCTCCATACCAAAGCCCCGACTGGTTAGCTTCAAAGGTTTAATTACCCCGGACCGGAATGCCTTATAGCAGGTCTCGATGTCGGTCATATTTCGATTAGTCAAGAGATTGGACAGAAAAGTCAACGTAACATTAGCCAGGTAATGGTAGAAATAGAGAACCCGAGTAGCTTTCCTGACCAGGAAGCGGCTACCGTAAACCACGTCGGCATGTCCTTCCAGGATTGGAGAGATCACATCCGGAATCTCTGCGGGATCATACTCCAGGTCCGCATCCTGGATAATGAAGATTTCCCCCGAGGCGAGTTCCAGGGCTTTGCGGATGGCTGCGGTTTTGCCTTGATTGCGAGGCTGACTGTGAAAGTGGATGCGAGGATCTATTTCGGCCATCTCTTCGATAATTCGGGCTGACTCATCCGTGGAGCCGTCATCTACAACGACGATTTCTTTGAGTACAGACCCCAGGGACAAAACTTTGCGGAGGACCGTGCCAATTGTTCGCTCCTCATTGTAGACGGGAATAAGAACGGAGAGTTTGCCCTGAGAATCATCCGTGAAATAGCTGTTCCAAACGATCATGAACCATCCTTGGCATCATTCGGGTTGGTGGCGAATATTGAACTCCAACTTCCACTGATCTTTACCATCTCGACTCCAACACCACAACTCCAAGGTGCCTATTTCCGTTAATTTGCTATGCAATCGTACAGGAACAGTGGCTCCCTCTTTTCCCGGGCTTTCCAAGGTAGCGGATAATGGACTAAGTTCTTCGATTTCCTCGTCTTCGTATTCTTCCAGGATTAGCCCGGGTGGATCATGGCGGCGCGTATTGGAAGCCAGGAATCGGAACTCGGCCGGTTCGCCAACTACCAAGCCAAATTCCCGGCCGGGGACTTCGACATCACTTCCTTCCTCCATACCGAAAGGAGCCACGCATAATGGTTTGATGATAGGCGGGGCAAACGGAATTGCCGGCTGAGAGGATTCGATGCCGATATAGTAGGTCCTTGCGGTACCCCCACGGATGCGGACGCCTTTGCCGCGGCGAACTAAACCATAGTAGGTTGCACCTCGAGCGACGGCTAGATCCAAATCGGGGCCCGGCAGTTCTTTGATGGGTTTCTTGGGGTTCCATTTGTTACAGATCTCCAATAGCCGATCTCGTAAGGCCCCGGCCTTAAAGACACCTCCGTTGAATAAGATCGCGGAGATGGTGTTGCTCTTCTTTTCCTTTAAGACCTCCTGATTGCGGCTAATGAAGTGAGCGAGATGTTTGCTTACGGCGGCATCGGCGGCATAAGGGAGGCCAAGCTCCTGCAACCCGACTTGGCGTTGGCGTTTGGGCTCTTCGTCGGTTTTGCAGAAAGGGAAGAACCCTTCCAGCAAGACCTGGTCCAGTTGGTCGCGGGTGATTTGACTCTTGATGGTTCCGCCGATGACTTTGCTGCCTCGGCCGAGAACCGTAATAGGTGCACTGGGAGAATCCAAGTTGGCGAACAGGTGTTCTTTGGCTTGGCGGCAACTATGCCATAGTTGCAGCATCTGGCCGGTGTTCAGCTTGGTTCCCTTTTTGGTTAATTCTTGGGCAGCGCTATGGGCTAGGGCGAGGTCCATATTGTCGCCGCCGAGGAGGATGTGGTCGCCGACTGCCAGCCGGGTCAGCACCAGGTTTCCGGATCCTTCTTCGACAGCAATAAGGCTGAAGTCGGTAGTACCTCCGCCAATGTCGCAGACTAACACGATGTCGCCAACGGAAACCTGCTCCCGCCAACTATCCCTGCCGGCCTCGATCCAGGAATAGAAGGCTGCTTGAGGTTCTTCCAAGAGAGTGATGTTTTCCAAACCGGCAGCGCGAGCAGCTTCTACGGTTAGTTCCCGAGCTACGGCATCGAAGGAAGCCGGGACGGTGAGAACAATATCCTGATTCTCCAACCGGCTTTCCTCCACTTCGCCGGCAATCTTTTGGTTCCAAGTTTGGCATAGATGTTTCAAGTAGGTGGTGCCGGCCTCAACGGGAGAAACACGGCGGCTGTCCTCTGGAGCCTTCCAAGGCAAGACCTGGTCCCGGCGGTCAACGCCATCGAAGCACAGCCAGGATTTCGCGGAGGAAACCAACCGCGTGGGCACTTGGCTGCCGAAGTTGCGAGCGAACTCGCCCACACAGAAGTCCCGATCTTTGGACCAGGGGAGATTCATACTTCCCGCCGGTTGCTCGTTCGGCCCGGGCAGGTACAGAAACGATGGCAGAGTAGGTCTTTCTTCAACGATGCCGGGTTGCACTACCTGCGGAATGGTTAGATGGCGGAGAGACTGATTTTCTTCCTCACCTGCCCCGGTATCCACGTAAAACATGGCGGAGTTGGTGGTCCCTAAATCGATGCCAACGATGTAGCGAGAAGAGGTCACTCCAAAGTCTCCGAGATATTGTTGACAAAACTAAATTGAAAAAGCTCAGTGAGTCTATCACTGAGCTATTGTATGATATCGAACTTTGATTAGTTAACCGGGGATGCTTCTACTTGATTTCCTTGAACTGAATCTTTCGAAAAGTAATGGTCATTGGACCGCCGGAGTGGAGTTGCCAGGCGATAATCCCCGTATCCGGCATCTTTGGAAACTCACCACTGACGGTTGTATCCCCGTTAATCTTGATGGTGCATTTTTTGCCGACACAGCGAATATGATACTGATTAAAACCTTCGCGCTTGAGAGCTTTCTTGACCACGGATTTGTCCGCGGCTTTCATCATGCCGCCAAAGTGTTCGCCGTAAAGACTGCCCCAGAATCCGCCGCCGATGTCGCACTGAGGTCCTTTTACGGCATAGTTCTTTTTGTTGAAGACCTCACTCCGGATTTGAACGCCGCTATTGCGAGACATAACCCCGCTTTTGCCGTTTTGGTCTACAATCTTGACTTCAAAGCTGAGTTCAAAATCCCCGTATTTCTTTTTGCTGCACAGGAAGGTGTTAAAGCGGATGGGATCCTTGGAATGACCGACAATGGCCCCGTCTTTGACCGACCAAAATCGATCAACAAGGCCTTCCCACCCATCCAGATTTTTGCCGTTAAAGAATTCCTGTTGACTTCCCGCTAAAACCGGAGAACTAAGGACAAGGAAGGTCAACAACACAATCGAAGGTGTATACCGCATGGATGTCTCCCAAAAGGTAAATGCAAATGTTAATGATGATTTTTTACCATTGCGGGAGCCCCATTTCCATTTATTCCCTTTTTTCCATTTCCATTGCTTTGGGGATAATGAGAATTGGATTGGGAACCATTGAGGGCGGACAAATAATAGGGACTTGGGGTAAAGGTTTCGGATTCCGAATGGGAAAGATGCTTCGACCACCCCTCGTTCAAAATTTGCAGAGCAGCTTCTCGGAGTTCGCCATAGGAAAACCCCAGCTGCTCAACCTTCGCCAAGGCGGCACCAATCTCCCGCCGCAAATAGTTTTTGGCGTCCGGCCTTTCAATGCCGTAGCGAATGCCGGAGCGGCCATCGACAGGGGGATGGCAAAATAATTTCCCCTTGGATAGCAGATCCTGGAGTACCCCTTCCACACGGGGCTTTGCATAGTCCGGAAGTTTTCCCCGCAATTCGGACAGCCCTAGTGGTTTGTCCTTCAAAGTCAGGTTGATAAGCCGGGCCAGATGGATTTCCATCGGCCGGTCCCAGTAACGGTAATGTTGGCTTCGATACTTTGGGTACTCGTACCAAACCCCGGCAGCAATCTGG
>CAZPPD010000396.1:0-5847 GCA_964588185.1 uncultured Alcaligenaceae bacterium
GCTGAGTCCCGGAAGTAGCAGCCAAAGAGGTCTCCGGCAGTGTTTTGGGGATGTTTTGTTCGATCCAATCCATTGCCCTGCGTGCTTCGGGATAATTGGGATCGAGCCGGAGCACTTTTTGCAACAAGTACTCGGCTTCGGCGTAACGACCGACTTTGCAGAGTTTGTTGACAACCATCATGGCTTCCTGGGAAAGTTGGGAAACCACTTTTTCAAATTGGGCGCTCCGGTGAGAGGGGATTCTCTCGGCAGTTCCCCGAGTTTCGGCAAAGAAGCTGGGGTTTGGCGGAACAAAAGTAGCATTCACTTTTTCTTGGCACCGCACCGTTGCGTTCCACGCCACCAAGTAGGCGATCGAAATTAGCAGCCATCGATTTTGGGTCACGGACTTTCCTCCTTCAAAGTTCCGTTTGGGTCTGAAGTGCAGGAAAGTTGATAGCAAAGTTGAAAAGTTGTGTCAACTTGGGTGCCGGGGAGGGGTTTTCCACTGTTTTCCCAGGGTAACAGATTCCGTTTTTACCCAGGGCATGGGTTCATTCTGGTTGCTTCGCACTTCCAGGGCTTTGGTCTTTTTATGTTTTTACCCAGGGCGACGCTCTGCGGCGATAGCCGCATCGCTCTGTCCTGGGCTGGTTTATTAAGCCCATTCAGGGCTATTAAAATCAAAAAATTGCAACTACTGAAAGTAGAAAAACGGAGAAGATTCAGAATGGTAAGGGGCAAGCATGGCACTCAAAATATTTGAAGAATCCCAAAATCCAGTGAGACGTGGGATACGCAGGGGCATTTCCTCTTCCATTTTTCCCTTCTCTACCTTATGGTCCGGCCGGGAGGGTGGCGGTATGTCAATTCCTGAAATTCAATCGAAAAAACGGGCTTGCCTAATTTCCCTGTGGTGCGGGTGTTGTTTGTTTGGTTTGGGATGTACCCAAACCACAACGGAAAGGGTCAGCCAATACAATCAAGATGGGGTTTATCTCTATCAACAGGGGGATTACATTCGAGCCCGGGAATGTTTCAAGGAAGCCAACCGCCTCAAGCCCAATGATCCGGGAATTCTCTACAACCTGGCCCAGTGTTACGACAGTCAAGGCAAGGATAGCGATGCCGAAAAAATCTATCGCCAATGTTTGAACGTCGAACCGAACCATGCTCCGACCCACCAAGCTCTGGCTCGATTGTTGTTGCTGCAGGGGCGGCGTCAGGAAGCGGATCAGATGATTAAAGCCTGGCTGGTTTCCCAACCCAAGAAAGCGGAAGCCTTTGTAAATGATGCCTTCCGCCTCCAACAAAACGGCGAGTTCTTAAAAGCCCAAGGACGTCTCCAACAAGCCCTTAATCTGGATCCTCAGAATGTGGATGCCTTGATAGAATTGGGGATGCTCTATGAGCGGATAGAGCGACCGGACCGGGCTTTGGTTTTATATCAAGAAGCCCTTGCCAAACATCCCCATCGCAGTGATATCCGAAACCGGGTGAATGCTCTGATTGCTCAGGGTGTCAAAAAGCCGCTCCCCGATGGTTGATCAATCATCGGGAGGTTGTTCGTCCGCGTTGGCTTCGCGGAATTGCTGGCGATGCCGAAAACGGGCCAACTCTTGCAGGTCCACTACCGTATCTACTTCATCGACGATCTCTTCTCCAATGATCGACTCCAAGACATCTTCCAAGGTAACAATTCCAACCAAACCCCCGTGCTCATGCATCACCCCGAAGAGGTGGGTTCGCCGCCGCAAAAAGGACCGCAGCAACACATGAGCAGGAGTATTCTCCGAGACGAAATACAGGGGCTTACATAAGGATCGCAAGGTAATGTCAAACTGATCGCTGGCCAGATGGGATAACACCTCCCGGGTAAGTACAAATCCTACCCAGGTTTCCGGGTCGTCCTCTTCGTAGACGGGAATCCGTGAAAAGGTGCATTCCTTGCATCGTTCGGAAACTTCCCTCAAAGTAGCATCAGCGGGAAACATAAAGGTGACGGACCTGGGCGTCATAATGTCCCGGGTGCGAACATCGTTCAACTTAAGTACGTTCTGGACCAGGTTCGCTTCCATGGGCAAAATGCTTCCCTCCTCGGCACTCAAGAAAGCCAAGGATTGAACTTCCTCTTCGGGAGCCGAAAAAACCTTTTTCCGTCGGCGGAAAAAACGAGCCACCCTTTGGACAAACCAAACCATAGGCAGCAAAGCCTTGATGGCCAGACTCAAGGGAAAGGCCACGAAACAAGCAACAGAAGAATTGTAAGCCACCCCAATTACCTTGGGCATGATTTCCGCCAGGAATAACACCCCAAGTGTTAGCGTCAGCGAAAACAACCACAACCAGGAAGCTCCGAAGACACTTTGGGCTTGGGCACCGGCAATGGCCGCCCCGGCCGTATTTGCCGTGGTATTGATTATGAGAATGGCGGTAATTGGCCGTTCCATGTTGCGTTTAAAGGCGGCAAGCAGATTTCCAACCGCACTTCCGGAATCCGCAAGCTGCCGCACGTAGGGCATGCGCACGGCATAAAGTGAAGCTTCTGCCAGTGAGCAAAATGCGGAGATAAGGAGGATGAGGAACACCGACACGAAGAGGATAACAAGATCCATTGGTATACTTTTCTTGGTTGATAAGAAGGGCTTCACCCGGCTTGGGAGCGAAAAACTTTATTTGGTTGCCACCATTGGTATTGTATAGTGTTGTACAGGGTTTTATCTGCTTTCCCCTTAGACTTGTTCCACATAATTTACCGTAAGCATCAAATCAGGGGAAAGTGCCTTTTTGTAATCTGCGGAGGTGCTTATTTTAAATCTCCCAGAAGTTTCTTTATTCGAAATTCCCATTGATGAAAATTTCGAGGACTCTGATTTTAGTCAAAATAGCAGGGATTTCAGGATAATTTCCGGTTAACCCGATATCTCTTTCTGACCTTGCTGCTTAAAACTTGAGCAACAGTTATCTGAATAATCTCAAAGTCCAGAATAACCCACAAATCCCGCACAGCCCCTACAACCGGAACTCCCAATTCCTCAAATCCCATCAACACTTTTACCTCTGCCCGGTCCCTCTGCCGAAGGAAACAATGTCCAAGAAATCATTATTTTCTGCACGAACGAGAAAACAGGAAGGGGCTGAAGGATGGGCAAAACAGGATTAATTGGCCTGATTCTCTTAATTGCCGTGTCACCGGTAAATGCCCAATTTTTTGGGTTGGAGAAGTTGAAATCAGTAAGCACCGCTCCTGTTCCCACCGGAATTCGCGGGAAAATTGCCAACTACACCAATAATCATGGCCGGGACAATCGCATCAACTCCCGCTCGCTTTGGCAGAAGCGGGATGTCTATGTCTACCTGCCCCCCGGGTACACGCCACGCAAAAAGTACCCGGTCCTCCTCTGGCTGCACGGTCTGGGCCAAGATGAGACCTCTTTCACCAAGTATGTGGTTCCTCTGTTGGACCGAGCAATCAGCTCCGGCAAACTCCCGCCGCTGATTGCGGTCGCACCGGATGGCAGCTTTAGCGGAAAAGCGGACGGCAAGCACTACGGCACTTTCTTTTTGAACTCCTCCGCCGGCGGTTACAAAGATTATGTGCTGCTGGATGTCATGGACTTTGTTTCCAAACGCTTTTCGATTCGCCGGGAAAAGCAAGCCCACGTTATCGCCGGCGTCGATATGGGTGGTTTTGCCGCTTACAATTACGCCATTCAACATCGCCAAGTTTTCGGCACTGTCATTGGGATTTTCCCCATGCTGAATCTTCGCTGGGCAGACAAGAATGGCAACTACATGGCTGACTTTAGCCCTTACTCCTGGAGTTGGCTGGACGACCAGGAAGACAGTAATGACCTCATCAGCGGCGGCAGTTTCTTCGGTCCCACCAAACGAGTCCGCGACTGGGTCATTCCGCTTTTCGGGGCGGATATGGACGCCATCCCCCGAGTTGCCCTGGAAAATCCTATCGAGATGCTTGACCGTATGCGGGTCCGCCCCGGTGAGTTGGAAATGTACGTCGCCTACACAGCCAAGGACCCGTACAACATCGATGCCCAAGTGGAAAGCTTTCTGTACCTGGCCAAATACCGGGGACTAAAAGTCGGGGTGGGCTACGACCAGTTCGGCGGCCACAACATGGAAACCGCGCAACGGTTTTTGCCGGGGGTCTTCCAATGGCTGGCTCCCCGGATTGCTCCTTATAGCCCGGTCGCCAAGAACGACAATGCGAAGCCGAAGAAATCCTAGGGTTCTGATTCCGAAATCCGATAATCAACGAATTTATGGCATGGATGGCAAGCAAGCCACCCATTTCAATGAGGTTTGTAACGAATCTCAAGGGACGGATTTTCGATCAGGATCCGTCCCTTCTTCTTGTTTCCTCCCGCGGCTTGATCCTGCTTAAGGGAAACCAGAGCCTTTTGAGTTGGCTACCGATATCCAAGATCCCAATTCGCCAAGACCCGAAATTTGGGTATGATGTAGGAGTACTCAAGAAGCTTTCTTATGTGCTCCTAATATCTTGCCATGCCCATTCCATCATCTCCCACACCACCGACAGGAGGAGTTCGCCGTTTGGTGTTCCTTGGGTTGGGTCTATTCTTTGTCGGCTTGGGGATTTTGGGAGCACTTTTGCCACTTATCCCGACCACCCCATTTATCCTCCTCGCCAGTTATTTTTTCGCTCGCTCTTCGCCTCGTATGAACCAATGGTTACGAACATCCAGGTTGTTTGGTCCCTTGATCCGGGACTGGCAAGAGAAGGGCGGCGTCCGCCTCAGTGTCAAGTTCACCGCCATTGTGGTGATTCCCGTGGTGATTGGCACGAGTGCCTATTTCGGCCAGTTGTCCTTTCCTCTATTGACTCTGTTGGTCCTGCTTGGCCTCATTGGCTTGATCGTGGTGATTCGACTGCCCGTGGCAAGAGACCCAGAGGAAGAGGAGATTCTGGACCCGGTTCAGGAAGAGACATAGTGCCGGCACCGATTGGAAACCATTTGAGTTCGTTGTCGTTCTTGGGCAGTCAATGGCCGATATCTGGTTCACCGTCAACAAACCGTTTTGCGGCTGCTCAACGGGTTGAAGGTGACCGTTAACAAACCGCTTTGCGGCTGCTCAACGGGTTGTCTTGCCGGTTTAGGTGTACACCTTGTAGTCGATGTCTGGGAACAGGTTGTGGCGGCGTTCGATCTCGTTAAGCCAGGACTCGTCGATCTCGTTCTTCTTGATTTGTTCGAATAGGTGGTTGAAGTTCAGCACGTGGACGCGGGTTCGCTCGACGGCGTATTCGACCATCGTGCCGGTTTTCATGATGAAGGCCCAATCACTGGATTGGGCCAGAAGAAGTTCGCGGGCGGCTTGGTTCAGAGCTCGGCGATGCAGGGAGTTGGCCGGTTCGGGGTGGGCGTTGGCCAGCTCGACCATGCGGTCGGCGTCTTCGTGGATGTGGCGGTAGATCCAGTCGTTGGAGCCTTCGAGCCAGACCTCGGCGTAGCCTTTGTAGCCCCAGCTGGATGGAGCCGGTTGGGAGACTTGGACTTTTGGATGTTGGTCTAGGTATTCGGGGACAGTGATAGTTTTGACAATGTCCTGATCCCAGTGGAATTTGCGGAGCAGGAAGTTAATCCAGTCCGGACCTTCAAACCACCAGTGGCCGAATAGTTCTGCATCGTAGGGTGCCACGATCATGGGCGGGCGGTCCATAGAGCCGGCCAGCCATTCCACTTGTTTTTCCCGGTTGAACATGAAATTGCCGGCGTGGTCGGCGGCTCGATCCAACGCGGCTTTGGGATCGTAATATTCCTTGTTGGGAGTTCGGCCGGTGATTTTGTGGTACTTGATCCCCAGATTGCTGCGGATGCCGTTCTC
>CAZPPD010000397.1:0-5844 GCA_964588185.1 uncultured Alcaligenaceae bacterium
CCCATTCCGTACAAAGGCTATGCGCGTAGAAGTGAAAACTTGACAGGAGAAATGAAAAAAATTTCCAGGTAGTTGGTTCCGATAAAGGTTCAGATTCAGCCACAGAACGAGAAATATCCCGGCTTTGGGAAATGAACTGTAATGGTTTGTGAATGGAAACCACATCTTCAAGTTTGCTGGAACGGCTTCGAACGCCTAACGCCGGGGAGGGATGGCCGCGGTTTGTTAAGTTGTATACGCCTCTTTTGTTCTACTGGGCTCGGAAAACCGGATTGCAGGAACAGGACGCTGCGGATTTAGTACAAGAGGTGTTTGCCCATCTCTTGGAAAAGCTTCCCGAATTTACTTATGACCGGCAGAAAAGTTTTCGGGGCTGGCTGCGGATCGTAACTTTGAATAAGTGGAGAGAGAAAAACCGCCGGGCTTCGCTTCCCATTAATCCCAATCAGCCGATCACATCACTCAAGAAGGATTCCAATCCGGCAGAAATCTTCTGGCAAAGAGAGTACCATCAGCACCTTGCCCGGCGTGCCCTGGAGTTGATGAAGGCGGAATTCAAGGAATCCACCTGGAAAGCTTGTTGGGAAATGACGGTCAACGGAAAGGGTGCTGAGAAAGTTGCGGCAGAATTGGGCCTCACCCTCGGGGCAGTTTATGCGGCCAAGTCACGGGTATTGCGGCGATTGCGAGCGGAATTAGATGGGCTGCTCGACTAGAGCGCCCTATTCCCGTGGACAATCGTCAGATAACTAAATATCGGCTTTCTATTTGGACACGGTTTCCTTGGGCGTTCGAAATGCCTTGCCGTCTTTGCCACGCGGATCCACAAGTTTTGGGGGCGCCGTTCGGTTTTCTGCAATCCAGGTTTCTACTCTTCGGATTAGTTTTCCGTGTTGAGCGGAGAGGTCCTTGGTTTCTCCCGGATCTTTCGCCAGGTCGTAGACTTCCCATTCTTTCTTCTTTTTGATGACTTTCCAATTTCCATGGCGGACGGCCTGCTGCAGGTTTCTGCCCCGTTGCCATTCCCAGTACATAAATTCGTGGCGCTTTTGTTTTCCTTTGCCGAGAAGCGTGGGCACAATGGAGTGACCGTCGATTTTGTCAGGCACGAATTTCTACGCTCCTGCCAGTTGGGCAAACGTCGGCAACTGGTCGGGAATGTAGACGGGTAGATCGCATTCTTGGCCGCCCTTAATTTTCCCGGGCCAGCGGACGAGAAACGGGACCCGCAAGCCGCCTTCATGAAGGGATCTTTTGAATCCCCGAAACGGTCCGCAAGAATTCAGGGTTCCGTCATTCCGCATGGAAGCACCGTTATCGGAGGAGAAGAACACAATGGTGTTGTCGTCAATGCCGAGTTCCCTCAGCAGTGCGAACAACTCGCCAATGTGGCGGTCCACCATAAGGTTAAAGGCGGCATGCCCCTTCGTCCGGGCGGGCCAATTCTTGTCCTTGACTGCAAGCCATGCCGGGTCGTCTTCGGGAATTTGATACTTGGCGTGAGGCGGAGTCCAGGGTGCATAGCAGAAAAAGGGGCCGTCTTTATTGTCTCGAATCCACCGTTTCATCTTTCCGAAGATGATGTTTTGCGTGTGGTGTTTCGCTTTCGGCAGGGTCTTATCCAGATCGTACCTCTTCCCGGTGTCGACCAGGAACGACGGGTAGTAGTTGTGAGCATGACCCTGGTCGTAATACCCAAAGAAACGATCGAACCCTTGGTTTTCCGGGACCCCTTCGGTGTATACATCCCCGAGGCCCCACTTGCCGAAGCCCCCGGTCGCATAGCCTGCTTGTTTCAACACCTCGGCCAACGTCACCACCTCTTCCGGCAATGGTGCTCCACCCCCATTTACCCGCAACGGTGTGTGTCCGGTGTGTTGCCCGGTCATGATGGTGCTTCGCGCCGGAGCACATACCGTGCTGCCGCTGTAGGCATTGGTGAAGCGAATTCCCTGCGCGGCCATTTTGTCGAGATTCGGCGTTTGGTAACCCTTCTGCCCATAGCAGCTCAAGTCAGCATAGCCCATATCGTCAACGATGACGTAAATGATATTCGGTCTTTGCCCGCAAAAGCCGTTGCCGGCGACGAGGAACAAGGCGGCTAACAAGGAAAGTGCAAATGATCTCATGTCTCAGTTCTCTTTTAGGATGACGAAACTAATTCCTCAACGAGTGTATCGTTAAAAGGTTAGGATTGAAATTCAGTAGTTCCAAAATTCAGTTTTTAACCAGGGCTGGTTTGTTTGGCCCTTTCTTGGACCTACTTAAATTAAAAATTACAACAATATTGCCAAGTTCCTCAAAAATGAGCACATCGCCCCAATGTCTCGTCTCTTCAAGGACACGTTATCATTAATGCCGCTGTTTTCCTTCTACTTCCGGGTTCACCCATGCCGGCAGTTTATGGCCGGATACTCCGGCGATTAGATTTTTGGCGCAAATTTCCGCCATTTGATTTCGGGTGTTGATGGTAGCGCTGGCGATGTGAGGAGCGATAACGACATTAGGGAGTTGCAGCAACGGGTCCTTAGAGTCAGGAGGTTCGGGATCGGTTACATCCAAACCGGCGGCAAAGATTGATCCGGACTTCAGTGCCTCGTAGAGGGCTTTTTGATCTACCAATGGGCCGCGGGCACTATTGATCAGAACCGCAGTTGGTTTCATTTTCTTGAATTGTTCGGCGCCAATCATGCCCTTGGTTTTTTCGTCGAGATTCGTGTGCAGGGAAATAAAGTCGGATTCCTGAATGAGGGTGTCGAGGTCCACTTGGCGGGCACCGAAGTTTTGTTCGGCTAACTCGTTTTGGCGGACATCATAATAGAGGATTTTCATATCCCAGCCCCCATGACAGCGGCGAGCAAAGGAATAGCCAATCCTGCCCATGCCAATGATGCCCACGGTTTTGCCCACAAGGTCTTGGCCCAAATGCCCCAATGGCTCCCAGGTTTTCCACTGGCCATTCACGGTATATTGGTGGCCTTCCACCACGCGGCGGGCGGCAGCAATCATCAGACAGAATGCCATGTCGGCAGGTGCTTCGGTCAAAACTCCCGGGGTGTTGCCGACAGCTACTCCGCGTTGAGTAGCAGCCCCAACATCAATGTTGTTAAAACCGACCGCAAAATTACTGACCACTTTGAGTTGTGGTGCTTTGTCGAGAAATGGGCCATCAATCTTGTCGGTCAGGAGGGAAACCAAGCCTTGGCAACCGGCAACCTTCTGTTCCAGAACTTCCGGGGGCGGCGGTAATTGATCCGGCCAGACCTCTGCCTCGCAAGCCTCCTTGATTAAATCCAAACCGGCATTCGGGATGACCCGGCTAACAAATACTTTGGGTTTGCCATCCATCTTTGTGAACTCCTTGGCCCCTTTGACAACCTAAAAACGTATTATAACTTCCAACAGTTGAATATCATGGTTTTTCATAGGAATGAAAGGAAATCTCCAGCATTATTTGCTGTCCATGGTGAAAATTCCCTTGTATAGTCTACCTTAATTAACGTTGGCTCAAAGTTAATCAGCAGAACTCGATTCGTCCCTTTTTGGATAGCAATTTGCCAACTAGTATTCTCCAACCTCGAGGTTGAACTATGATTCAGATCCGTTCTCACGGAATCGTTCTATTTTTCCTGGCAACTGTGATTTCTACGCACATGCTTGCTCCCGCCCAAGCCCAGGTACCCGAAGCTCCCAAGTGGGCTTATGCATTCGATCTGAGCTGTCGCAAATTTGGCGAACTGGAGTTCACCAAGGACACCAAGAAATATGGGGTCGAGGTATTCCTGGATCCCAACAACGGCAACGGGGTGTATATCAACCTAACCGGCGAGATTGCCATCGTCCCCAACTTTTCGGTTACTCCGCCGCTGGAAAAAAGTGTGGCGCCGAAATGGACCTCCGGTCTGGATCTGAAAACCCGCAAAGCCGGTGAGCTGGAATTTACCGATAAGACCAAAACTTATGGGATGGAGGTCTTTTTTGACACCAATTCCAACAACTGGATTTACATTACCGAAACCGGCTCCATGGCAGTTGCTCCCGGTCGCCTTGCCGATTCGGGCGATCTAAAATCTCCCCAATGGCTGCACAGTGTTGACCTGAAAGTTCGCAAAGGGGGCATCAAGGATTGGGACAGCAAAGAAGTCAAGGCTTACGGAATCGAAGTGTACCAAGATCTAAACAATGGCAATTTGGTTTACATCTGCCAGACCGGCTCCATTGCCATCGTTCCCAGCAAAGCCTTTGTGGAGTCCGAAAACAAAGCCCCGGACTGGATGCACGGTCAGGATTTGCAATGCCGCAAATATGGTCAGGCCAACTTCGATCCCGATACTCCAAAGTACGGGGTGGAAATTTTCCGGGATGGTAATAACGGCAACTGGATTTTCATCAGCGAAATCGGGGATATTGCCGTTACCCCTGGCAATAAAGATGCCGAATCGCCCACCAAAAATCCCCAGGATGCCAAGTTTACTCATGGCTTGGACCTTAGTTGCCGCAAAGCCGGTGAAGTAGATTTTACGGCTTCGACCAAGACTTACGCCTTGGAAGGATTCGTGGAAGATAATGTTGATTGCACTCTTTATATTGTGGAAACCGGGGCGATTGCAGCGGCAGCGAAAAAGTGATTTTCAGTTTTCAGTTTTCAGTTTTCAGTTTGGTCCATTCCAGGGTGCCGGAATCCCGGCGACCCTGGGGCGTCTTTCGGTTACCCAAAGAAAAGAAATCCTACAATTCGATTTTGGTTCCAAGAACCTCAAGGAATTGGGCTAACCATTTGGGATGAGCGGGCCATGCCGGAGCAGTTACCAAGTTTCCGTCGCAATAGGATTCATTTACTTCAATTTCCTTGAAAGTTCCACCAGCTAATCCAATCTCCGGGCCAACGGCGGGATAAGCAGTGCATTTCTTCCCCTTGAGGGTTCCTGCAGCTGAGAGAATCTGCAATCCATGGCAAATGGCAGCGATGGGCTTGTTTTCCGTCGCAAAGTGTTGGACCATCTCAATGACCGAGTTGTTGAGGCGAAGATATTCGGGAGCCCTGCCGCCCGGAAGGAGTAAAGCATCATAATCTTCCGGTTTGACCTCGGCGAAAGTGGCATTGAGCTGGAAATTATGGCCGGGTTTTTCACTGTAAGTTTGGTCACCTTCAAAATCATGAATGGCAGTGCGGACGCTTTCACCCGCGGATTTTTCCGGGCAAACTGCATGGACGGTGTGCCCGACCATCAGGAGAGCCTGGAAAGGTACCATAACTTCGTAATCCTCCACGAAATCACCAACAATCATCAATATTTTCTTTTCAGCCATCGAAAGTTCCTTCCTCGTGATGAATTGGACTGTAAATTTTAAAGGGACCAAGTGTAATTGAATAGAAATTACGGATTATTCGGTAGGAAAAAACCATTTTCGTTTTTACCTTTTGGGAAAGTTAGAGAGAATTGCAGTAGAATAATAAATCTGATTGGCTTCGAAACCTTCCCGGTGACCAATACAACGAACACTTAGGCTACTGGGATAAAAAGCCCTCGTCCCGATTAGTTGGTCCTCTCCAAGTCGACTGAGGAACCTGATGACCCTGGCGGAATTGCAACAGAAACTAACAGCCGTCGAACCTGCCGCGGTACTCGTGTCTGCACGCGTGCTGGAACGGGTGATCCAAGAAGTGTGTAATCTCCAAGGATTACTGTGGGTTGTGCCGCATCGCCAGTCGTGTGTAGTGGACCGTCATGTCTTGTTTCGCCATGTGGAACAAGATGATCTGATTATTGAATCGCATCAACTTTTGCCTTCCACCGTGATATTGTTGGCCCGACCGTCCGCTGAGGAAATGAGTGGAAAGAA
>CAZPPD010000398.1:0-5842 GCA_964588185.1 uncultured Alcaligenaceae bacterium
GTGTTGCTCATACACCGGTCGGCAGACCGTGTAGTGGCATTCCTTGTGACAATGCACAGAAACCTTTTTGCAGACCGTGTTATGGCATTCCTTCCAGCAGGTCTGGTAGACCGGACGGCAAACCGTGTAGGTGCAGTCCTTGTAGCAGGTTTTGTAAACCGGACGATTGACCGTGTAGGTGCAGGTCTTGTAGCAGGTCTTGCGGACCGGCCGGGTGCACTTCTGCTGCACGGTTTTGTAGCAAGTTCGGTTTACGGTTTTGTAGCAGGTCTTGCATTCCGTTCGGTAGCAAGTTTTCTGGACCGGCTTCATGACCGTTTCTTTGACGGTCTTGTAGCAGGTCTGCCAGCGTTTTTCCAAAACGGTATCATAAACCAGCTTGTAGCAAGCTCGGCTTTGCTGTTGGCAAGAGCTGTAGCAACTTTGTGCGTCGCCACAAGGCTGCGTACAACCGGAATATGTGGTAGCACCGCAGTGGCTTGCCGATGCAGTCTGGACAGCACCAAGCAGGCTGACCAGCGCGACCAGCAGCGATGCACCCAAGCGCATCCTCATAATCTAGCCTCCTCATCGTCACAAGGGGAAAGTCCATTGAACCGGGCCCGACCTCCCTGGCCGGCACCAGGCCCTCGTTTTCCCGCTCGGTGTACGTACTTTATGATTTCGAATCTCGCGGTGTAGGATTCCCGGAGAACTAATGGCCCTCAATGGGCTCCGGGGCTTGCCCCCGCCTGATCCACCATGTCGATGGACTTTTGGTTTGTTCCCAAAAGTTTCATCCTGTTCACCCCTGTTTATCGGCTGTGCTTTTCCTGCTTGATCAGTCCTATCTGGTTTGCAGGTTTTACCTGCCCTCCAGTTCTTACGGAGATACCGGAGGTGCAACTTGTACCGGTTGCACCACCAACAAGGGTTTTTCGGGATAACGGGTAGACTTTAACGATTAGGAAAAATCTGAATTGTAAAATGCCTTACGAATAGCGTTGGCGGATGATTGGAATCAGATATTCTTGAAAGGCCCGCTCCAAATCATAGTGAGGAATAAAGCCCCAATCTTCCCGGGCAGAGCTATCATCCACATCCCCGGGCCAGGTATCGAGAATCTGTTGCCGCTTGTCGTCTACTTTAGTAGTGATCGATTTCTCAGCTTTGGGAAAACTACGCTGAACGATTTCCCGGATTTCATCTGCCGATGGATTAAACGAGCCGATGTTGTAAACCGTTCGGTTCAGATTAGCGCGTGGTGCTTGGGCTAGGCGAAACAAGGCGTCTACACTATCGGGCATAGCCATGAATGGAATTCGGGTATCCGGCCGCACGAAACAAGCATAGGGTTCTCCCTTGGCAGCCGCATGAATCATCTCGGAAGCATAGTCCGAGGTACCTCCTGATGGAACAGTTACTGCGGAGATTAATCCCGGGAAACGAATGCAACGAAAATCTACTTTACCTGCCAGAGATTCCGCGGCCAACTGTTTGTAGTGCCGCGTGTAATAGCGGCCGAGATGTTCGCAATAAAGTTTGTTGCAGCCATAGATAGTAGTGGGTTGGTTGTATTGATCCTCGGTCAGTTTCCCGGAATTTTCCTTTACCGCCAGACTTGGCAAGCCGTAGGCAGCAATCGAAGAGGGATACAAGAACAGAACCGGCCGTCCGTGCGATTCCCCTTGTTTCTGGGCGAAATCCAGCATAGCCATGGTTCCTTCCACATTCACTTGGTGAGCTGTCATTGGGGTAAACTCACAGCGGGTGGAGAGAATTGCGGCCATGTGGAATATGCGGTCCACCTCATATTCGGCGAGAATGCGTTCCAGGAGTTGCAGATCAAGAATGGACCCGATGTTCTCACGAAGAACCAGAGGTTTAATTTCCGGTGGCAAAGGTCGCAGGTCGATGGTTATGATGTGAACCGATTGGTCTTGGCTGAGTCGCGTGATAAGCTCATGGCCGATTTCCCCGCTGGCTCCGGTGATCAAAACGACGGGTGTCCGCATGCAAGGCTCCGATTGGATTTTGTTTCGTCATGCAATCATTATATGGATAAAAACATTGCATTGACTTAGCCTTCGGAACTACCCGCCAGTCTTTTTCTTAAGATTTTTTGTGTAAGCTCCATTTTGGGCAACATCATTTGGCAGTTTGTTCGCGAACTGCTGGAGTTCTTTGGTAAGTTTCTTGGCGGCATCAGCATTCAGGGCATAAAAGTGGACTGTTCTCTCTCCCACAATAATTTTACGGTCGACACTCCAAGCCCCTACATGGATCCAACCCTCCGGTGGTCTTGGGTTAGGCATCCAATTCCTGGAATTGAAAACGATAGCAATGCCGGCCCCTTTTTCCTTGGCATATTTGGTAAGTAAGTCGGAAGAATATTCGCGGCGAGAAATCGCATGAGCAATTTCCTTGGTAGCCAATCCCGCCATGTCTACCGGTTCAATTTGTCCGATCCAAGTTGTGGCTCCCAGGTCATTAATTACCGCCGGCTGTCCATGGTAATATCGTGCCAAAAATCGGCCCATCTGGATTTGCTGGTCATGGATATTTTTGGAAGCTCTAGGAAGATTTTTCAAGCTTGCTCCCATGCGATAGAAAAAGGGAGCCGTAAGGCAAAGCCACAATAAAACCACGCAACAGTTATTAACCAGTGACTGAGGATTCTCCGAAAGTTTTTCGAAGGTTAGGCTCTTTATCTGATACCGCCAGGCTAAGGTTGCGGACACGACCCCTAAGGTTACCAGGTAGGCTTCATAGCGCATAAACCAACCGACCTTGGCTCCAAATATATGCATACCGGTGGTCAGCACGACGATAAACACGAAGAATCGATCCCTTTTCCGGAGTTTTTGAGGGCCTTTGGAATCCAGTAACACTCCCACCAAAGCTGCGACAGTTGGAAGCAGCACCACCGTCAATTCCGAAAAGGTGTTGAGTTTTACCTCCAACATCAGGCGAACAAACAAGGCAAAAGTGCGAGCGTTGCCGAGGTCGCTTTTGACGATGATGGGATTCGGCAACCAATAACCGCCGTTGGCAACCGAGTACAATCCAAAAAGAAGGATTGGTGCGGCTCCTACGACAGGTAACACAAAGACCTCGCGCCAGCGGCGTTGGATGATTCCGACTATCATGACGGCAAGGATGAGAAAAATTCCTTCATAGCGACAAGAGGTCATTAAGAATGCCAATATCCAAAGGAATGCGCTGTCCTTCATAGTTGGATTTTCCCTCGCCATTACCCGGGCAGCGCAATAGGAGAAGGCCAGTGTACAGGCGATCTGCATGACGTGCTCCATCCCTTGTAAAACCAAAAGAGGAAGGCAGTTCGTAAGGGTAATGAAAATGAGGAGCCAACCTTTAGCCCTATTGGGAAGACCCGCATCCTGGAAAATCACATACAGGATTACCAAGACAAGGATTCCGTAAGCTATATTAAGGGCGAGAGGAATCCAATCTTGGGGACCAAAAAGGGAGATTAACCCGGCCATCTGCAACGGCCAAGCTACGGAAGAGGAAGCGGAAACAAATCCGGATGGCGAGGTTCCCCAAATCCCGTGCTCCGCTAGATTGCGGGCGATGGATAGGTGGATATAGACATCATCGATGGGATAAACATAATAAAGCCCGGTTTGAGCGGCACAGAGAAAGTAAAAAAAGAGTATAAGAACCAGTAGTAGATAGATTCCGATCCACAATGGTTTATTTGCTTGATAGAACCCCAGGCTTTTGGTTTGGAGATTTTCGCTGGATTCTTGACTTAATTGGGCTATTTCAGGATGTGAGTTCACTCTGCGCTCCCGGCGTGCAGATGGGGAAAGTTTCAGGCATAAAGGGGTAGTTGCCCGGCCATTTCCAAAAGGGATAATGGTCACTCAAAATTAGGTCAAGGATTATTTGTTGGCAAATATTAGAGTTGGCTACAAGCATTCATTTTCCCCAAGACCATGTCTTCTTCGTGCGATTAACGCGGCAACATAGCCTCCCTTAAAGCCGCTATCAATGTTGACCACCACTACGTTGGCGGAACAGGCATTGAGCATCGTTAGCAAAGGGGCAACCCCATTGAAAGCTGCCCCGTAGCCGACGCTGGTAGGAACGGCAATCACGGGACAATTTACCAAACCCCCTACCACGCTTGGCAGTGCACCATCCATTCCCGCGACAACAACAATGGCATCGGCATTGTTAAATTCTTCCAGGTGCCGCAGAAGCCGATGCAAACCGGCAACTCCGACATCGGCCAGCAATTTTGTTTCGCATCCCAAAGAAGTCGAGGTAACCAAAGCTTCCTGGGCAACCGGCAGATCACTGGTTCCTGCCGTAATTACTACTACCTTGCCCGCTTTTTCCGTGGGTTGGGAAACGGGGAGCCAAAAAGTGCGGGCCAAACGGTCTTGGTGAGCATCGGGAAAACGTTCGGCTAACCAACTTGCCTGGACCTCAGAAACTCGAGTGGCCAATACATCTTGCCCAGCATCCAGTAATTGCCGGACAACACCTTCTACCCATTCCGGGGTTTTACCCTCGCAGAAGATGACTTCGGGGAACCCGCAGCGCCGGCGGCGGTGCAAATCCACATGAGCAAACCCCAAGTCGGCAATGCCGCTTTCCTTCTGAAGAAGGGAAAGGGCATCCTCCACGGAAGTTTTTTGCTGGGAAACCGCTCGCAATAGTTCTCGTAAGTGTGATGGTTGCATTTTAGGTTGAGATAGCTAAGGAGAATAAGAGACAGTTCCGTCGACCGATTTTAAACTGCCTTGCCCAACTATACTCCTCATGTTATACCGCTTGGGATATAATTTCTTGGTGAAGAATATACTTTCCTGGAAAGAGAATGCTCATGGCTCCGGAACAAAGAAAAACTTATTTGTTTTTGTTTCTCAGTATTGCTGTTATTGGGCTAGTTCTGGACATCGGAACCAAATACTGGGTTTTTGCATCGCTTTATCCGGATGAAACCTTTCCCCATGGAAAATCCTTTCCTTTGATTCCCGGAGCCTTTTCTCTTACCGCCCAGTTCACGCCAAAGGTGGATACAACCACTGGGTTTCTCGGTTACCTTCGCACCATAAGCGGGGACCGAATTCCTCACGTGAATCATGGTGCGTTGTTTGGATTTGGACAAACCCAAGGAGACCGAGCCAATTTAGCTTTCCTGCTGGTTATTTTATTGGCGGCCATTGCCATTGGATATTGGGTTATTAAAACCGCTGCCAAGGAGGATTTTTTCCTCTGCTTATCTTTAGGGCTAATTCTGGCCGGAACATTGGGCAATTTTTATGACCGGCTGGTTTTTGGTGGAGTCCGGGATTTTCTCCTCTGGTACAAATGGATTGACTGGCCGGTTTTCAACATTGCGGACTGCTGTCTTGTTTGCGGGGCCAGTCTGTTGCTGATCCAAGCTCTTTTCTTCCCACACGAAGTTCCCGAGAAGAAGAATGATTCCGGGCAAGTGGCGAAGCAGGAAGTCTTGGAAACGCATTAAAGCGAATGTAGCTACCAGTCGTTGTTCTCAATTCTTGATCCCGCCTAACAGCCATCCTACCAGTGCTTTCTGGGCATGCATCCGGTTGCCGGCCTGTTGGAACACGACACTCCGGTCACCTTCGATAACTTCTTCCGTTATTTCTTCTCCCCGGCGTGCCGGCAGGCAATGCAAGACGTAAGCATGATCGGGGGCTAAAGCCATCAAGTCTTTGTTCACCTGAAATCCGTCGAACCGCTGCAGGCGTTCTTGGCGTTCGGCTTCCTGGCCCATGCTGGTCCACACATCGGTGTAAATGAAGTCCGTATCCTTGACCGCTGCTATTGGGTCATTGGTTTGTTGGATATTATCCGGGGCGGA
>CAZPPD010000399.1:0-5837 GCA_964588185.1 uncultured Alcaligenaceae bacterium
GGGGAAGATTCAACATGGTAGGGGCGAGCATGGCACTCAAAATATTTGAAGAATCCCAAAATCCAGTGGGATACCAATTTCGGCAATAGGTATGGTAGATATTATTTTTGGGGGATATAATTTATCGGTTTGTTAATCGCCCCATTTCTCCCCATTATTTGTTTCAGAGTTGTTTAGCCGGAACCACCTTTTCGCACTTAATTTTGATTATTCAAGTTGAAAAGGTAAGATGGTTCCGGGGGTGGAAAGTCCTAGAGTTGTGTAGGAACTAATGTCTTCTTCAAACGAATCCCAAATATGTGTGGTCATCGGCCGGACTCGGCACAAAATGATGTTGATTGAAATCCAGGAAGCCGCCAAACGCGGGGCTCGGATGATCGAGCTGCGCTTGGACTTTTTAGCGCGTGCTCCGGATTTTAAACGGCTCCTGGCGGAGAAACCGTGTCCTTTGCTGGCCACCGTTCGGCGAATGGAAGACGGCGGCCGCTGGAAAGGAACGGAAGAAAGCCGGCAGATGCTGCTTCGCCAAGCCATTGTCGGCGGCTTTGATTGGGTCGACTTGGAAATGGACATAGCCGATAAGATTCCCCGCTTCGGCAACGTAAAACGGATTGTCAGCTACCACAATTTCCGCGGCATCCCGGATGACCTGGAAAAAATCCACGAACACATGTGCAACCTGGATTGCGATGTGGTCAAGATTGCCGTCACCGCCCATCATCCGGTGGATAATTTCCGCGTCTTGAAATTATTGAAATCGCCCTCGAAACCCACCGTTGCATTTTGCATGGGAGATCTGGGCATTCCCAGTCGAGTTCTGGGAGCGATGTATGGGCAACCTTTCACCTATGCGGCATTCAACAAAGAGCGCGGGATTGCTCCCGGTTTACCGTCGATGGTGGAGATGGCCAAGCTGTACCGTTATTCTCTGGTCAATGCCAAAACTCCGATTTACGGAGTTATCGGCGATCCGGTAGCCCACAGCCTGAGCCCGCTGATTCATAATCAGGCACTGCAGCACTTGAAACTGCCCGGGGTTTACTTACCGTTTCGGATACCGAGGGGAGAGTTGGAAGAATTCCTGAAGGGTTTTTCCAACCTGCCGATAAGAGGGTTTAGCGTCACCATTCCCCACAAGGAAGGGGCCTTGAATATATCCGACGGCCAAAGCGAAGAAGCTTCCAGTATAGGTGCCGCCAATACTTTGGTCCGGACCATGAAAGGCTGGTCTGCTTTCAATACTGACGCGGAAGCTGCCTTCGAAACCCTGACCAATAACCTTCCGCTGGACGAATCCGGCAAGCCCCTATCACTCCAAGGATTGCCGGCCCTGATTTTAGGGGCGGGCGGAGTAGCCCGTGCGGTGGGTCATGTTTTGCGGCGAACCGGAGCCGAGATCACCATCGCCAACCGGACCCCCGAACGCGCTAAAGAGCTGGCAAAGGTACTCAAAGCCGAAACCGTGGATTGGGTCGCCCGGCATTCGGTGGAAACCCGCTTGATTGTGAACTGCACCTCGGTGGGCATGGACCCGAATGTGGATGAAAGCCCCCTGCACAACAGTTATTTCCAGCCGGACCAAATCCTGTTTGAAACCATCTACACACCCGAGCAAACCTTGTTGGTGAAGGAAGCCCGTGCGCGGGGATGTCATGTCATAACCGGAGTGGATATGTTCGTTCGCCAAGCCGGGCTGCAATTCAAACTCTTCACCGGCAAGGATGCGCCTTTGGAATTGATGGACCGCATAGTCCGCCGCCATCTTTCCCCGGTAACCAGCAAAGATGACCAATAGTGATGAAAGACAATCTCTACCTCATTGGTTACCGATGCACGGGAAAGAGTGCCGTCTCCCATATCCTTGCCAAGGCCTTGCAATGGACCGCAGTGGATGCTGATGTTTTGCTGGAGCAGCATTTCAGGAAAACCATTAAACAGATCTTTGCTGAGGAAGGAGAAGCGGGATTTCGGGACAAGGAGAGTCTCATCCTCCAGACCATTTCCAAGACCAACAATCAGGTAGTCGCCACCGGCGGGGGAGTTATTCTCCGCCCGGAAAACCGCAGCCGCCTCAAAGATACCGGGCAAGTGGTTTGGCTCCAGGCATCTCCTCAAACCTTGTGGGAACGGATGCAAAAGGATTCCACCACGGAAGAGCGACGTCCAAACCTAAGCAAAGGCGGCTTGCAAGAGATCGAAGAGTTGTTGCAGTTTCGAGAACCGCTGTATGCCGAGTGTGCGGACCTGATTGTTGACAGCGGGAAACTAAGTCCCGAGGAGGTTGCGGATACGATTCTTCAATCCCTGAGAAAACTTGGTAAACAGGACCCTTCAGTTATTGATTAGTGCTTGGCGGCATGCTCTCGGGGCGGTCCCTTGATGAGAATTCGGGCTTTGTGAAACCAGTCAATTCATTACCAAAAATCCACCTCGCAAGTAATCTTCGGAACTTTATAAGGCGATGAGTCCTCTTACTAGTGACAGGCCTTATTATCGGAAGGCTGAATTCTTGGGAAACCAGCTACCAATCACCTTCGCTTTTAAAAACCATTTTTGGGAGTTATAATCTTGATGGTTTGGCGATTCCTTCGAAATCGCATTACTCCCTTGGAAAAGGCAAATGGCACTTCTGATTCGGATTTATTACAACGCGGTTTTTGGTGCCTTGGGCGGACTGATAGGGTGGATGTTGTACGGCGTTTTCGGCGATAAGAATCCCACCTCGGACGTCGAACAATTCCAGAACATATTGGTAGGAGTCATCCTGGGCGGCATGATCGCATTCTGGGTAGTCAGTGTGGATGCCATTCGCGACCGCTCGCTGGCCCGTTTCGCCCGCTATTCCTCCTACGGTATTCTGCTGGGTGCGTTAGGGGGCGCATTAGGCGCCCTCATGGGGGAAAATATAAAGTATATCTTTGATAAAACCTTTGAACTCGGCTCCCAAACCGGTTGGGCTCGGGTAGGACCTACCATGGTTGCCCGCGGCATTGGCTGGATCTTTTTAGGCGTTGCCGTGGGAATGAGCGAAGGGATTGCCGCCCGGTCGATGGGAAAATTCAGCTACGGAATGATTGGCGGAGCCGTCGGCGGATTTATCGGCGGAGCATTGTATGGATGGTTTTTGGAGATCGCTAGTCAAGCGGAAGGCACCACCTATTTCTGGGCGGCCATGGGATTGGTAATCATGGGAGCTTGCATCGGCTCGTTGACAGCCTTGGTCCGAGCGGTTTTCCAGCCGGCATCGGTAAAGGTATTACGCGGTTGGCAGGAGGGGCGAGAATACCCCTTGGATAAATCCGAATCAATGGTCGGCCGCCACGAACACGCGGATATCGCTCTCTTTCGGGACATGAAAATTGAAAAAGAACACGCCTATATCCGCTGGATCGGGGGAAACCGATACGTCTTGTATAATAACAGTGCACCTCCGGAAAACACCTTGGTAAATCAAAATCGAGTTGCGCAGGCAAGGGAACTATTTGATGGAGATCGCATCCAATTAGGAAACGTGATTCTTCGTTTTCAGATGCGAGCCGCGGTAAATCGCAAACGTCCGGCCCGGAAACTCCCAGTCATCCGAGCCCGGTAAAATCAAACGTTATGGGAGCTGCATTCGCAGGAATTCAGCAACTGGGCGTATTAGATCACCAATCATCGGATAAGCGAATATGTCACTTCAGTGTCCAGAATGCCGCCGCACCAATCCGGGACAAGCTGCATATTGCTATTACGATGGTTATCTTTTGAAAGGCCAGAAAGGCAAAGACCAACGCAACCGGCTTGCTAAAGAATTCCGCTTCCCATCCGGACGAAAGTGCCGCACCTTCGACGAGTTGGCCGAAGGCTGCCAGGTAGAATGGAAACAGGCCTGCGATCTACTCAAGAACGGCAGCTTCAACAAATTCTTTGAGTCTATTGGCCGAGTGGACTTGGCAGTTGCCAGTGAGGAAGCGCAAGCCGAAGCGGATCTCGATATCGGCTTAACCAACTTCTTGGATGCTTTGCCTGTTACTCGCAAACGACTGCCGAAATTGGACCTCTCCCCGCGCCGCATTCACCTGGGAAAAATGCAGGCCGGCAATTCCCGCAAGGTCTATGTCAAGGTGCAGAATCAAGGGAAAGGCACACTCCAAGGAAATCTTTCCGTTGGAACAGAAGATTCCGAGTGGGTTCGAGTGGGAGATGGATCCGGCAATGGAAAATTCCCAATCAAAACCAGCGGCGAACAAAAAATTCCGGTGGTCATCGACACCAAGGGATTATCGGCTGCCAAGGGATACACGGCCAAGTTGCGGGTGATAACCAACGGCGGTGTGGTGGAAATACCGGTGGGGATGGATATCACGGCCATGCCGTTTCCCCGCAAGCCATTTCAAGGGGCAAGGAATCCTCGAGAAATGGCCCAACGAATGAAGAAGAACCCCAAGGCGGCTGCTATCTTCCTGGAAAATGGCGAACTCTCTCGCTGGTTTTCCATTAACGGCTGGAAGTATCCGGTCCCGGGAACTCCGGCAACCGGAGTGGCCGGGGTGCAGCAATTCTTTGAAGCCATGGGCTTGGTGAAACCTCCCAAGCTGAAGATTTCCCAATCGGCTGTGAAATTGGTTTGCTTTGTCCCCGATAAACCGCGCGTGAAGATCTCCATTAGCGCACCGGAAAAAAAATATGTTTATGCCAATGTCTCCGCCGATGTGCAATGGCTCAACATTCTCACCCCCACCATCAGCGGGGCGAGACAGACTTCCTTCCTGGTGGAAATCGACCCGCATTACCTTCCCAGGCAATCGGTGGCGGATGGAACAATCTCGGTTCGGGCGAATGGCGGGCAAAAATTCAAAGTCAAAGTCCGCGTGGATATTCATCGCCCCGGAGCATCATTCCCGGGGAATTTGCTGCGGCCCATGGTGGCGATGGCGTTGTTCTTTTTGGTGTTTCGCTTGCTCAGCGCTCCTCTGGCAGATTTTTTTGCGCGCACCATCGCCTTGGAGTCCGCCTTGAGCCGCGCGGTCACCAGTGAATACGCACCGGAACTTCCCAATATTGCTCCCGGAGCCTGGTTAAAACTTCCTTGGAAAGAAATACTATTGAGCGAACTGGACCGGTTTCCGCCGGAATTGGTGGGGGAGCAGTATGCCCGGGCGGTGAACATGGAGAATTTCCGGGATTTCTTTGTCAGCCAATTTGTCCGCATTATTACCGTGTTAATGGGCTGGTTGGGAGCAGTAGTGGGCTGCATCTATCTGTTTTACCGCCATGGGTGGGCGAATGCACTGTGGGGTTTCATTTCCGGTTTGGTGTTGGGGATTTTGGTGACTGCCACCCTGGGCTGTTTATTGTTGGTGGTGGACTTGATCCCGCTGACCGTTTGGTCTCACGTGTTCTCCGGTCAAGGAAACATGAACCTGTTGCCGTTGTGGATTGGATTGGCGGTGTTGAGTTGGACATTAATGGGAGCAGTGTTGGGATTCGTATTGGCCCTGAAAGGACAGATCGGAAAAACCCTATTGGAACCAGTGCAAGAAGGAATGTCGGGATTATTCCGATTCTGCGGAATACGAGGATTGGCAAACTTTTGTGACGCGCAATGATTCGAATAATGTTCGTGACAACCACCATCCGGACCTGCGATAATGGGGACCCGAATGTGTTGGTTGATAGCGCTGGTTCTGGAAATAAGGACATGGGAGATGATAAAGGAAATTATTCCCTTACTTCCCACCCCTTAGCAGCGATTATCTTTCTGTGAAAGGGAATTCGGATATTCCGAAAGATTAATGAAAAAAGTCTGATCCGGAGTATTGCTGTCCCCTTTGGAGTATGCTAAAAATCGACTT
>CAZPPD010000400.1:0-5837 GCA_964588185.1 uncultured Alcaligenaceae bacterium
ATTTCGGGTTGGTAATCGTCGGCATGCGTCTGAAGCATGCTCCCCTAGATTCAGATTACAACGTGGAAAATTCATCACCAAAATTATCCTGAGAAAATCCCAAAACCAGTGGGGACAACTATTCCGAAAATTCAGGTTGAAAATTCCGGCCAACATCGGCATTCTTTCGAAACTTCGCTCACTAATAACTAAGGACCTCTGAGGTTGTAGGGATTTCACAGCAGCCAAGGTTACTTTTCGGGATTAGCTTGAATTTAGGAACCTTGGGCTGCCTAGCGCATTTTCCCTTTCAGTCCATAAAATGGAAAAACAACTAATTTTTTACCTAATTCCTTACGATTATTAAGGATTCTGATAAATCCGAAGGATTGGAGAATAAAAGATTGAGAGTCGCAATTTAGCTCCCTATAATCCTTAGGTATTCACGTTTTTCTCAAGAATGGATAGTTGCTCAGGCTTTAAAGAATGAATAATCATGAGTGTTGATTTTGTCCGACCACGTGTAAAAGATTTGATATTCAGGGTTTACTCCCGGCCATTGCACCCGGAGTTATTTGAAATCCTGGCCACTCAAAAGATTCAGCGTCCTGAATATTCCCTGACCTTGAACGTCACCCGTACCGGACATGTCATCACCTGGGACAGCGAAGATGTTTGCTTGACCGAGGTTACAACCGCCGCGGATTTGTCTCTGCCTGTAAAAAGGAAGCTGCTTCACTACAAATTCCGTGGAGAACACACAGGCAAGATTGATTGTGCTCATGGCGTTTGCTACCAAATGAGTTTCCAAGTGGAAACCATGCAGCCGGAAGTATTTTTACATACCCACGATGAAATCCTGGCCGATGGTCATAAGCGAGGTCTTCTCCACAACTTCCAACCCAATCATCGCCTCGCAGTTGCCCCGGTAAGTTTGATTGCGGCAGAAACCAAGGCCGATTGCCTGATGCTCTCCGTATTCCATACCTTTCCAGTGGAGAACACCGTAGTCAAGTCGCAAACCTTGATTGAGAAGAAATCCTGAAGAAATTCCCTCAAGGCCGGAATTTTGTTGCTTTATTTCACCAAGTTTTTTAAATTATCTTCAGTAGTAAAACTAATGCGTTGAAGGCAAAAATATGCGAATTTTAGCTTTAAGCAAATTGGACCTCCTACTAACCCTAATCAAGGAAAAGTCCTAGGCCTGCCTTCATCTTCAAGAAATACTTGAATTGAGTAATGACCCTGGGACAAAACGTCTCAGGGTTTTTTTGTGTAACCTCGGAGTTTCACATGAGTAACGACCGTTTGATTATTTTCGATACCACCCTGCGCGATGGTGAACAATCGCCGGGGGCCAGTATGAATCTATCGGAAAAGCTCGAGATTGCCCATGCTCTACGGGACCTGGGTGTGGACATCATCGAAGCTGGTTTCCCTATTGCTTCACCGGGAGATTTTGAAGCCGTACAAGCAATCGCCCGTCAGGTCGAAGGTCTCACGGTGTGCGGATTGGCTCGTTGCAACAATGCCGACATCGACCGAGCCTGGGAAGCGCTCCAAGATTGTGCTAGTCCTCGAATTCATGTGTTCTTGGCCACTAGCGCAATTCATCGGGATTTCAAATTACTCATGGCAAAGGAAGAAATTGTCCGCCGGGCAGTTGCCGGAGTTGAGCGAGCCAGAAGTTACTGCGATAATGTTGAGTTCTCTCCCGAAGATGCCGCTCGCACGGAACTGGATTTCCTGGCCGAAGTCGTAGAAAAAGCGATCACAGCGGGGGCAACTACCATCAATATTCCCGACACTGTAGGTTATGCAGTTCCCGAAAAATATGCCGAAGCCATCCGCTATCTGAAAGAGAATGTTTCCGGCATCGATAATGTGGTCCTGAGTGTCCATTGCCACAATGACTTGGGTCTGGCAGTAGCTAACAGTTTAGCTGCCTTGAATGAAGGGGCGCGCCAAGTTGAATGTACGATTAATGGGCTGGGAGAGCGTGCCGGGAATTGTTCGCTGGAAGAAGTGGTCATGGCCGTGCAAACCCGCAAGGATTTTTTCAACCTGGAATCCTTAATCAACACCAAACGCTTGTACCCCACCAGCCGCCTCGTCTCTCGGATTACGGGTTTGCCGGTGCAACGAAACAAAGCGATTGTCGGTCAGAATGCCTTTGCTCACGAAGCGGGTATCCACCAAGACGGCATGCTTAAAGAGCGAAGCACTTATGAGATTATGCGGCCTGAAGATGTCGGCATTCAAAAAACCGATCTGGTCCTGGGCAAACACAGCGGCCGGGCTGCCTTACGGCAGCGTGTGAAAGATCTTGGCTATCACCTTGATGACGACCAGCTGAACAATGTTTTCGATTCATTCAAGAGCTTGGCGGACCGCAAAAAACAAATCTTCGACGCCGATATTGAAGCTCTCGCCGAGGATGAAATCCACAAAGGTCCGGCTCTGTGGACCTTGGAAGCCTTCACCTGTAATGCCGGTTCGGGAACCATCCCCTCTGCGGCTGTAGCCCTTTGGCATCAGGAAGGCCGGATTGTCCGGGAAGCCACGGTCGGCGACGGTCCGATTGATGCGGTTTTTAAAGCAATGGAACGGATCACCGGAATCCTGGTCAACCTGAAGGAATACCATGTCCGCAGTGTCACCGTCGGCGAAGACGCTCAGGGTGAAGTCCAAGTAGTCGGGGAGTACAACGGCAAGATCATTCAAGGCCGCGGCATCAGCACCGACATTATTGAGGCCAGTGCCCTAGCCTTCCTCCAGCTGATTAACCGCATCGCCCTACGACAACAACAGCCCCGCTTAAATCCGCAAACCGAAGCGGTTCGCGTAAGCTAGAATCTTCTCCCTTAAATATACAGGTTGCCATTCAGTAGAGCCGGTGCTCAGATTCATATTGCCGGAATCTTTTTCAAAAACCTAAAGCGTTAGCAAGGAATTTCTTGCTAACGCTTTGGGTTTTTAGCCGATAACCGAGACATCAATAATATTCTGAGCAAAAATTTGTCCTAAAACCTCGCCGGAACATGCATAAACAAAACCAGCCCATGGCAGGGCGCTTGGCGGTTGATCGCCACTCTGCTCCGGGCTGGTATTTGCTTTCATGGCAGGTAATACCACCCACAAATTAATCTCAGGACCGGACTACACAAATTCCCGGAAAAAAAGTACTCTATGTAAATTAAACCTCACCAAAACAGGGCTACACCGGGCATTTGATCATGACACAAGAAAGTGGATTGAAGACCGTTCTCCATGTTGGCTGCGGGCCGCCGAATCCAATTAAGTTGCATAAGACATTTCAGGGCTTGGGGTGGACCGAACTACGGTTGGATATTGATCCCAAGGTGAAGCCCGACATTATTGCCACTATTACCGACATGAGTCCGGTGGCGGAAAACTCTGTAGATGCCGTTTGGTCGTCCCACAACCTGGAACATCTATTTGCCCATGAGGTCCCGGTGGCACTCAAGGAATTCTACCGGGTGGTAAAGCCGGGGGGATTTGTGTTGATTACCATGCCCGATTTGCAAGAAGTGGCCGAACATATTGCCAAGGGCAACCTCCATCAGCCGTTGTATACCTCTCCGGCGGGGCCAATCTGTCCCATTGATATTGTTTATGGCCATCGGGGGTTTATTGCTCGAGGCAATCACTTTATGGCTCATAAGACCGGGTTTACCGTTCAGAGCTTGGGGCAGCATCTAGTCCAAGCAGGTTTTATCAAGATCAATGTGAAACGCGAAAACCTGGCCCTATGGGCAAATGCCTTCAAACCGGAAACCAGCGAACCGCCATCAAACATTAATGTATTTCCAGGGCAAGCCTAATGGCTTGGGAATGGCTGAATTCTAACGAATCCAGCTACGAGTAGGGAATGGCTGAATTCTTGCGAATCCAGCTACCAATGAGAAATCAGCCCCAATATGCATATCCTTTACGTCCACAAAAACTTTCCTGCGCAATTCGGTCACATCGCTGCCTCCTTATTGACCAAGTTGGGTTTCCAGTGCACCTTTGTTTCGGAACTGCCGCCCGGAAACGTTCAAGGAATCGAGCGCATTCAATATAAGATTAAAGGCATGGCCACGGCCAACAATCATTATTGCTCGCGCACCTTTGAGAATGCAGTTTGGCATAGTCATGCTGTCTATGAAGCTTTAAAAGCCCGCCCGGATATTGTTCCCGATCTTGTCGTTGGTCATAGTGGGTTTCTATCGACTTTATATCTGCGTGAGTTATATAACTGCCCCACTGTAAATTACTTTGAGTTCTATTATTATGCCCATGGCTATGATTTAGATTATCGCCCGGAAGATAATCCGCCGGAATTGAAATTCCTAAGAGCCCGAACACGAAATGCCAATCTACTGTTGGATTTGGATAATTGTGATGCGGGTTATAGTCCCACCTTATTCCAGCGGAATTTATTACCCGAAAACTATCACTCCAAAGTCCGCGTGCTCTTTGATGGTTTGGATACCAACTTATGGAAGCCCAGCCCTGTTAAGCATCGGCAGATTGGTGACCGAACCATTCCGGATTCCATGCGAATCATAACTTATGTTTCTCGCGGTTTAGAATCGATGCGCGGCTTCGATATCTTCATGAAAGTAGCCAAAAAGATCTATCAGGCTCGCGATGATGTGGTGTTTGTGGTCGTTGGTTCGGAAAAGTGTTTTTACGGCAGTGATGAAGAGATCACCGGGGGCAAGATGTCCCTGAAAAACTGGCTTCTGACCAAGGAGGAATACGATCTCTCGCGATTCCTTTTTATTGAATACCTGAAGCCACCGGACTTGGCCCAATTGTTTTCCATGAGTGACTTACACATCTATTTGACGGTGCCTTTTGTTCTAAGTTGGTCAATGTTGGATGCGTTGGCTTGTGGAGCTGTGGTCCTTGGGTCGGCGACTCCGCCGGTTCAGGAGGTCATTGAAGAAGGCAAAAATGGTTTGTTGGCGGGGTTCTTTGATGTGGATGGAATGGCGGACAAAGCTCTTAAGGTCATGGAGAATCCTTCTGATTATAAGGAACTCGGAAAAGCCGGCTTGGAGATGATAAAAGAGAAATATAGTTTAGAAGTATGCCTACCCCAACATATGCAGTTCTATGAAAAGGTGGTTAATAATTTCAAGAAATAGGATTAGGTGGCGAAAAAGAAGTCAGGTAACTGTTGCCGGATCGGCCCTTCGGGTGCTTTGCACAAAAGGTACCTGATACCTGACATCTTTTTCACACAACATCGGATATGCCAACGATTTCACTTTCCCACGGACGTTTGTGCATTTTCGTGGCGGCGATTCTATGGAGTACCAGCGGCTTTTTCGCCAAGGTATTATCTCAGCCGACTTGGTTTGGTTTAAACGAACCGGAAATTCCTGTCTACGTGTTGGCCTTTTGGCGTGTTTTCTTTGCGGGCCTGTTCTTAGTTCCTACCCTTAAAAAGCGTGATATTTCCTTTCGCGGATTGATGCTGTTAATGGGCATCTTCTTTGGGCTCATGAATGCCTCGTACGTTTTTGCCATGGTGATGGGTTCGGCAGCGAACGCAATCTTGCTGCAATATACTGCCCCCATGTGGATGTATCTGGGAGGAATCTGGCTTCTTGGGGAAAAGCCAAAGTGGCGGAGTTCCTTGTCGTTGATGGTCGGGTTGACGGGAATTGCAGTCATTGTGATCGGTAGTTGGCAGGGCGGGGATCCTTTTGTGGTACTCACGGCTCTTTTCAGTGGACTGATGTATGCGTCGATTGTGCTCTGCTTGCGGTTGTTGCGAGATAGCTCTTCTCGGTGGTAGACGTAAAATAATCAAATAAGTGGGGCACTATTCTTACTCCCTT
>CAZPPD010000401.1:0-5835 GCA_964588185.1 uncultured Alcaligenaceae bacterium
AGGTTGAGCGATATAAAGGATTTTTTCTTGTGGTATCCATGCCGCCTTGGCGCATAGAAAAGTCAGCAAACAACCGAGAATTCCGCAAAAAATCATTGAAATTGCAGAATTGCGCCAGCCCTGTTTCCGAGCGGCTTCCTGACCTGCCTGGAAAAGAAGTTGATCCCGGTCCAGCTTCGCTGGGGTTAGGGAAAGAGTGCACAAGGCATCTTCCAATTTTTTCAGCGATCGTTGGTCATTCTGCTCGGACATGGTATTTGCAGCCTTTCGCGTAAGGATTGTAAGCCACTGATATAGCGCCGGTGGGCGGTGCTGGAGGAACAGCCGGCAACTTCGGCGATTTGATCAAAGGACAAACCACCCCAAAGATGGGCCACAATGATTTCCCGCTCCTCGACCGGCAAGGTTTCCAGGGCATTGGTAGCTTCGGCAGCATCCAAGTAGCCGTCCTTTTTTGGTTGAAACCAGAGAGCATTTTTTCTGGCTACTTTGGATTCGCGTTTTTTGCGGCGACGGGAACTGCGGGAGACGCTGACGGCGGTATTCCGCACCACGCGATACAGCCAAGCTTCGGGTTTCTGGGGCGGACGTCTTTGGCTCGCCAGTTTGATGAAGGCTTCTTGGACCACATCTTCGGGCGTAGCGCACCACTGTCTGGCGAATAGCACCAGAGGAGTAGCGTGCTCATCTAATAGGCGGCCAAGTTCATTTGCATCCATCATTGAAATAACGCCAAGGAAATAGATTTATCCCTTTATTTTACGGCGATTTTCAAGTTGATGCGGCGAAAAGCAAAAGGTGTCAGGACAGTCAGGACCTTTTTTCAATCTCGTCCTGAAAAAATGGTCCAGACAGTCTGACATCTTTTTGCTCCTCCACTATTTGTTACTTCTCTCACCAAAAAGAGCGTGTTACTATCAGGGAATATTTGCCATCTACTCAGAAGGAGTGAGAAAATGGGGATTTGTCGAGTTCTTCCTGTCCTGGTCTTGTGCACTTGCCTTATCGGCCAATTATCGGCCCAAGAGAAGACGAAGGCATCGGCCCAAAAGGAAGAGATATATCTCCGCCCCCCCGCAGTTAGGCTAATTCGTGGCAATTTGAAGCGAGTCAATCTGGAGAAAGGAACCATCGAGATCATCAATCGGCGTGATGGAGAACGCAAACAAACATTCAGCCTGGCAAGTAAAAACATTCCGGTAACCACGAACTCGGTTAAGGCACCCAAGTTGTCGGATCTTAATCTTTACCGCTTGGTGTTGCTGCGGGTGTCCGCTGTGGATGATGTGGTTGGCATTCATACGCTTTCGCCGATTTCGACCGGAGTCGTTCTTTCCATTGATGAGGAAAAAAGGGAGGTCACTTTCCGTAGAGACAGAATCATGGAGGTGGTTCCCGAGGCGGAAATTATTGTCGATGGCCGCTATGTTTCCTTGAAGGATATTCCGATCAACCGGCGTGCCCGGCTTGCTTTAACCTTGGACCGCAGCAAAATTGTCGGCATTTACATGAAGGGCCGCCCTTACCGCCCAAATCCGAAGGATCTTGAACGAAAAGTCGATGGGATCCTGAAAAAGGTAGATTTAAAGACTGGGGAACTCACCTTAAAATTGTCCGAAGACCAAAAGAAACCCAAACTCAAAACTTTTGCCACGGTACCCAATGTCGTAACCAGCATGATCGATGGGATTGGCAACGATCTTGGGGATTTGTATCCCGGGATGAAATTGTCGGTCTGGTTAACCGGCAACCAAGAGATCTATCGGTTAGTTGCAGCCCCACCCCTAGGTGGAAAGGTCAAGGAAGTCGACCTCGACCACTGGTCTATTACCTTCTCTCCTGGAGAAAATGAACGGGACAAAACGCTCCCTGTAGATGAAAAAGCCAAGATTATGATTAACGGCTGGCCAAGCGGTCTGCAGGATTTCCAAAAAGGCTGGAGTGTTTACGTCACACCAAGCGAAGATGGAAATCAAGTAATCGCTTTGTGGACATTGCAAAATCGAGATGACTGGCAGTAGCCGTTAAGACAGAATCAATTTTTAAGGTTCTTACTAGGCCTTTTTATTTGGAAGGACCTTCGTCCTTTTTGACGTCTATTTTTTTAGTGGCTTTTCCTCTCCCCTTTACCGAAGGCCGATTTCTAAATTCCCGGCCCCGACCAAAAAGATCACCGGGAATCACATTCCCATCCTGAGCATTGATCAGGTTTTTGAGGACGTGTTGGTTAATTCCTTTGTGGATGAATTGAACGGATCCATCACAAAGGGCAACATGGAAGCCGTCCGGAAAAATCCAACCTAATGGTGGAACAGCCTTTTTCGGGTCAAAAGGAATGTCCTCGGGTTTGGTCCAAATGACCGGTGTGCCGGCCTCCGCAATCATGAAGGTGTTGGATGTTCCGTCAGTAATGTTGGCGATCCTGGTTCCCCCTGGGAATCTGGGGTCAAACGGCGTTCCCTGGCCAACAAATACCTGGTAATAAGTCATGCCGGGTTTGGCTTTGGATTTCACGGGAGCAGCAAAGATTTTCGGCATTTGCGAGATCAATTTTTTGTTATGGGGGCTGTCCCAAGGTTCATCCAGTTTAAATTGATCGTAGAGAGGGCCCTGTTCCACATAAGGGAGAATGTGAACCCGCCAGCTAAGCAATTTCTTCGCCGGTTTGCGGTGCCGGGGATTTCCCATTCCTGCTGCCGGAAACCTTCTATACACATCATGGTAATTGTGCAAGGCAATGGCAAATTGCCGGAGATTATTCTTGCTGATGACGCGGGTTTTGGCTTTTTCCACTTCTTCTGCCATGGCCGCCATAAAGCCTTTTACAATCTCCGGGTCGAGTTTCATCGACAAGGATGCGCTGGTTTTGTTTTGATCCGTTTGAATCTTTGCCGATTTAAGAGCTTTGTGAATATCCGGCAACAGCTTTGCAGCCATGGATTTTTTATTTCGGGAGTTCACTCCTAAAATTTCGGGCAAGTTAAAATCAAGAAAGGTAATCCCTGCCTTGGCTGCCTCACTGGTTAAAGCTGCGCTTGCTGGATTACTGCCGAAACTAACCATCTCCAACTTTGCTTCCGGGCCAATCAAAATTCCTAATCCCACTGGCTGGTTTATCAAAGGGTAAAAAGTGCCCAAGCCCGGGATAAATAACTCATCATGGCGTACGTTGGTTTGGTACAGCTTCTTTAGCGGCTGAGGAATTCGGCCGCCGACAAACAGGTGAAATTTTTTGTCCGCCAAGGATACTACCGGTGCCAACGGTTTTGGTGATTCACTGCTGATTTTCGCAATCCGGTCCGTGTATTGCATCAATCCTTTCGGCCGGCCAAACAGAAAGGAGCGTTGACTCAAGAATTGGACCGCCAAGGGAGGCAGAGGGTCTCTGGAGTAGGAATGCTCTTCGTGAGGATGAAAGTGATTAGGGCCTCCTGAAATTTCTTTCTTCAGTCCAAACCTGCCATCTCGATCGGCAGGCACTTTATCGGGATAGTTTCCTCTTCCCGAATAGCTTGGGAAAAACCCCTTTTCTTGGAACGACGAAATCCGGAGTAAACTCCTGCGCTCGTAGGGATTCTTGGTCGTCACGATAAAAACCGGCTCAAAATGGACCCCGAAACGATGGCGTTCTTCAAAATAATTACCCAACCATTTTGGCAAATCCGGATTGAGAACAACCGCAGTAACCGATTCCACATCGGAAATTGACAAACCAAAACGCTGTTCCAAATGATTCAAAACTCTGCCGAACTCTCCTTCCCGCCGGATTTGCTTGTTGAGAGTTTGTCCCCACTCGGTAGTTAACAAATCGCCCACGCGAACATGAGCAAACCCTATTGAATCCGGGGGAATAAATTTGAGGCTTTCCGATTCTTGTACGAAGGAGGACTCACCCAAACTAAATGCTGCCAGAGAGGAAAAGAGAAAAAGAATCAATTGTTTTGCGGAAATGCCGGCGATTACACGCATCAATTTACTCCAGATAAGAGTCCAGGATGTGATTTGGATTACTGGGATTGTTTCAAAGTGAAGTTGAAAAGGCAAGGAAATATTGAAATGCCAAGTTCAATGAAAACAGGTTTGGTTGAAAATCTTACCCAAACAAGTTGACAACAGAGTCTTGCAACTGCCAAAATTAAGGTACTGACTATCCGAACTATCACCAGGAGATTGAGGCTATGAAACTAGTATCGAAAAAAACAGCAGGCCTTCTAGCCGTTTTGGCTCTTGTATTTGTGTTAACGGTTCCCCCTTCGGTTGATGCCGGCAACAAAGTTCGAACGACGGTGCAGTACTATTACAATCCAGCTCCTCCAGTCGTTGTTCAACAATATTATGTGCCTCCCACAACAACCTATTACTCCCCGGCAACGGCTACGTTCTATCGTGCCCCAGTGGTCACCCCCGCTTCAGTTGTTGTAACTCCTCGTTATTCTTTTTATGCTCCACCCTCTTATAACTACATCCCCCCTGCCCCAGTGGGTTCTACAACAACTTTTTACCGTAGAGGGGTTATTTTTCCGCGGACCTATTCAACCACTACTACTTATTACACCCCCGGTTTCTTTCGTTATTAAAAACAAAAAATATCTATAATAGAAAACAGGCTCATTCAGATGAATGGGCCTGATTTTATATAATCACCAACCAAAGTTAGTTTTTGGAAGGTGGTAAAATGACACGGTCAATCACATGGATGACCCCATTATCGGCGGCAACATCAGGTATGATAACACGAGCTTTGTTTATCATGACTTTCTTGCCTTTGGTACCGATGGAGACTTTTGCGCCTTGAGCAGTTTTGGCTGAGTCAAGCTTGACCACATCAGCAGCCATTACCTTACCTGGAACCACGGGATATAGAAGAATTTGCTTTAATGTTTTCTTGCCAGGTTCATTCAAAAGTTTTTCCACAGTACCTTTTGGTAGTTTGGAGAATGCCTTATCCGTGGGAGCAAACACAGTGAATGGTCCTTTGCCTTTCAGTGTGTCAACCAAACCGGCAGCTTTAACTGCCGCCACGAGGGTTTTGAATCGACCGTCTTTAACGGCAACACCAACAATATCTTCGGCGGAAGCAGAATTGGTAAATGTGAATACACCGAGCGTCAGCAAAGAAGCAAGTAACGTGAGTTTTCGTCCGAAGGTCATAATGTACCTCAAAAGTTAGAATGTGATGTTAATATTCTCTTTGCCGCGGCAATTGATTGGTAGACAGCTTTAGCAGCAGTTCAAGATGAGAAAACCATTTTTGCTGATTTTAATTTTTAATTTCGAGAAGTGGTCCATTCCTTCTCAGTTATGAGAAAGGAGTAGGGCAAACAAAGGAAATTCAAGGCTGTGCTCAGACCAATTCCTATTAACCCGACGGGGGTGTCGAACCTAGTTTCATTTGAAATTTGGAATTGTGTGGTCGAGAAATACCTTTTACATAAACGCTGAGACTGTTATACAACCTAGACGAGACTCGACGCGAAACGGCGCACCCTGGGTAGCTTACAACTTCATCCGTTTGAACATGAACTCTGGAATGTTGCAAATAATGGTCATAATGTTCCACCAGAACCAGGGGGTGTAGACAACGCTTTTCTTCTTTTGAATGGCGTTATAAATATCCCCTGCGACTTTTTCGGGGCTAGCCACCAGAAATAACTTTGGCAATCCCCAAGTCATGCGGGTATCGACAAAGCCGGGCTTAATCGTGGTAACTGGAACTCCGGAAGGATAAAGCCGGTTGCGGAGACCCTGGAGATAGGCGTCAAGGCCGGCTTTGGTCGAACCGTAGATGTAGTTGCTGCCGCGCCCGCGGTCTCCCGCAACGGATGAGATCGCACA
>CAZPPD010000402.1:0-5829 GCA_964588185.1 uncultured Alcaligenaceae bacterium
TCGAATCCCATCACCCGCTTTATTTTAGCCGAGAAAACCATATAAAATCCTTTCGCCGGATTCTCTATGGTTTGCTCGGCTTTGTTTACTTTAAGGGAAGAAGATTATGACCACCGACGATAAAGCAACCCCTCAAGACACGGAAACGACTCCCCAAGACGAAAACCTGGAAGACTCCACCGAAGAAACAACTGAATCTACAGAGTCTACCGCAGTCGCCACCGAAGAAGCTCCCAACGAAGAAGAGCCGGAAAAGGTAGAGCAGTCGGTGGAAGTAAAAGATGTGGGGCCTTGCAAGAAACACGTCAAAGTATCCGTGGACCGCAGTACCATTGATGGCCGGTTGAATGAGAAATTCTCGGAATTGGTGAAAGAGGCTGTGGTACCCGGTTTCCGCCCCGGGAAGGCTCCCCGCAAAGTCATCGAACGGCAATTTCAGAAAGACGTTTTCCAGCGGGTAAAAGCCGAGGTCTTATACGCCAGTTTAGAGCAGCTCGCGGATACCCATGACATTGCCCCCTTGGCTGCCCCGGACATCAATCCGACAAAAATCGACCTTCCTTCCAGCGGGCCGATGATCTACGAATTTGACGTGGAGGTTCGGCCGGAATTTGAACTGCCGGACTACAAGGGAATGAAATTAAAGCGGCCGGTTCGGGAGATTACCGATGAGGACGTTTCCCGGGAAGAACGGCGGCTCTTGGCTCCTTATGGTCAACTCGTCCCCAAAGATGGGGCGGCTGAAGAAGAAGATTATGTCATCGTCGACATGACCACCTTCTATGGGGATAAGACGATTGGAAAAGCCGAAGAAATTACCTTGCGAGTCCACAATCGCTTGGCTTTTAAAGACGGCGTAGCCGAAAACTTTGCTGAACAGGTGGCCGGTGCCAAAGCTGGAGATACCCGGGAAGTGGACATTACTATGTCCGAGAATGTGGCTGCAAAACAATTGGCCGGCTTGACGCTCAAGGCAAACTTGGAAATCAAAGATGTCAAGACACTCCGGCTGCCGGAGTTGACTCCGGAATTTCTCGAGGATTTTGGGGTTTCCTCCGAGGAACAATTGCGGGAGCTTCTCATGACCCTGCTGGAAAGGCGAATGGAATATAACCAACGCCAGTCCTATCGCCGGCAAATTCTCGAACAGATCGAAGCGAAATCCAAGTTGGAACTTCCGCAGGACTTGCTGGCCCGTCAAGCCCGCCGCACCTTGCAGCGCAAGGCCATGGAAATGAAGGAAGGCGGTATGAATGAGGAGGAAATTCGGGGTCAGCTTCAAATTGCCCAGCAGGATATTTTGAACAGTACCGCTCTTTCCCTCAAGGAACACTTCGTCCTGCAAAAGATTGCCGAGGAAGAAAAGATCGATGTTTCCGAGGACGAAATCAATTCCGAAATTGAAGCCATTGCTTACCAAGAAGGGGAATCGCCGCGAAAGATTCGCGCTCGCCTGGACAAGGAAGATTCCATGGAAACTCTGGAAGCTCTTCTCATCGAGCGAAAGGCATTAGATTATATTCTTGGACACGCCGAATACGAAGACGAAGCGATGGAAAAACCGGAAGATCAAGTAGGTGTTTCCGAGGAACAGGCAGTCGAAGGGGAAATGCGGGACGCTACCAAGGAGATATCCGAGGAAGGCGAGTCTGAAGAAGGCGGGGACGACGACTCCGGACCGGAAGTAGCAGAATCTACGGTTTCCGGGCCGGAAGCTTGATCAGACGAGGGCACATGAATTTATATGGAGTCCGGTGTTGAACCACCCTCTCCATATAAATTCAAAGTTCCTTAGGCTAATACCTCGCGCACAACATTTCCATGAACGTCGGTTAATCGAAAATCTCTTCCCGAATAGCGATAGGTCAAGCGTTCGTGATCCAACCCCATGAGGTGTAGGATTGTGGCGTGGAAATCATGCGTATGAACGCGGCCTTCCCGGACATAAGCACCAAAATCATCTGTCTCGCCATGAATATGTCCCGGCCGGGCTCCGCCGCCGGCTAGCCACATGGTAAAGGCATGGGTGTTGTGGTCGCGGCCATCTCTTCCTTCGGTGTTTGGGGTACGGCCAAATTCTCCGCCCCAAATAACCAAGGTGTCCTCCAGCAATCCCCGGCTCTTGAGATCCCGAAGAAGCCCGGCAATGGGAGTGTCCACCTGGCGGGCGTTGCGGGCGTGACCGGCACGTAAACCGCTGTGTTGATCCCAATTGGTGTGATTGACCACAACAAAGCGGACTCCGCGTTCTACTAACCGGCGTGCCAGCAAACATTTTTGGCCATAATCCGAAGTCTCGCGGTTGTCCACGCCATATAGCCGCTTGGTGGCCGCCGATTCGCGGTTGAGATCAAACGTTTCGGATGCTTCGGCTTGCATGCGAAAGGCGGTTTCGAACGCTTGGATCCGGGCATTGAGGACATTGTCTTCACTGCGGCGAGCAAGATGCATTTCATTCAAGCGGCGGAGCACATCGAGTTGTTGACGTTGCTCCCGTTGCGGTTGCCGGGGGCGAATGTTGGGAATCGGGTCGCGCAGGTTTATCAACCGCGTGCCCTGAAATTCGGCGGGGAGAAAGGCGGAACTAAAGACCTTGGTGGGCTGCGTACTGCCAATCAGGTCGCCAAGCACAATAAAGCCCGGCAAGTTTCGATTTTCGGTCCCCAATCCATAAAGCAGCCACGACCCCATGTTTGGCCGCATGAATAAGCCGCTTCCCGTCATCATTTCCAAGGTCCCTTGTGCATGGAAGAAGCTGTCGCAGCACATGGAGCGGATGATGCATAAATCATCCGCATGCTGGGCAACCTTGGGAAAGAGATCGCTCACCGGAATGCCGGATTGGCCATACTGGCGGAATCCCCACGGGCAAGGAAAAGCATTTCCAAGCGGCCGGGCCCTGCCCAGCAAAACATTTGTGTTGGATTCCAAAACGGGCAGCCGCCGGCCATCATAGCGGACTAACTCCGGCTTGGGATCAAAGGTATCGATATGCGAGGGACCGCCCGACATAAACAGGAAAATGGCTCGTTTAGCCGTCGGTTCATGGTGAGGCCCTCGAGCGGTGGGCCGGTTTTCTCCCCGAGCTTGATCGTGGAGCAAAGCCGACAAAGCAACGCTGCCGAAACCTCCGGCAAGATTCTTCAGCATCTGCCTGCGATTGGGAAGGAAATTTGGCATGTTCATGAATTAATGTCCTGCAAAAGGCGATGATTTTTAATCTAGATATACAAATTCGTTCGTACAAAAGAGGATATTTATGTAATTTTCCAGCGATCCTCTTTGTAAGTACTCCTTGCCGATTTGCGTCTCTTCCGATGACGGTCTGCGTCCAAGTAAACGCAGATAGGCTTGTTCGATTTTTGCTTCCGGGGTTTTAAGTGACCGGTCTCTTTCCAGGATGTCCCTGACCAACCCGGAGGCAATGGCCACATATTTGTTATTCATCAGGTAAAGAGCCTGAGGGGTGGTAGTCGTCGTCGGCCGCTCGGGAATGATATTCAGAGGATCGGGGCCATCAAACATCATTCGCGTTTGATCTACCCGGAGGCGAAGGATGGGCCGGTAGATAGTACGGCCTTTCTTCTGGAGCTGACCGCTAACGAAGAGGAGTGTATCGCGGAAAGCTTCATAGTCCAGCCGTTTTCGGTTCATCCGTGCCAGCAGCCGATTTTCGGGGTCTAACTTGATGACCTCCTCGCTGCCAAAACTGGATTGTTGGTAGGTGCTCGACAGCATGATTTCCTTGATCAAACGTTTAACCGACCAGCCCGAATCCATAAAGCGGCGGGTGAGATAATCCAGCAGTTCGGGATGCGAAGGCGTATCTCCAAGGGTACCAAAGTTGTCCGGGCTTCGCACCAAGCCTTCTCCAATCAAATAAAGCCAAACGCGATTAACCATAACCCGACCGGTTAACGGATTGTCTTCCGAGGCGATCCAATTGGCCAACTCCAAGCGCCCGCTTCCCTTGGTTTTCTCGCTAATCGGCACCTGATCTTCGCCGGCCAGAATAACAGGGAAACGCCGCGGGACTAACCCTCCCGGTTTGCGGAAATCGCCGCGAATGTAGACCGGACAGTCGCCAATCTTCTCCCGGTTGCTGCCTTTTACCCCCCCTTCCTGCGCTCCAATACAAGAGGGCGGATCAACTTTTGTTTTACGGAGGCCGGCAATTTGTTTGCGGAGCTGTTTAATCTCCATTAATTCCGGAGGATTCTCATCCCAACCTTTCTTTTTTTGATCCGCCAGCAGCTTTTTCTCTTCGCTTTGAAGTTTCTTCAATCCTTTTTCCAGTTTCTTCCTGGAGTTTCCTTTGGCTTTCTTAAGTTTGCCTTGAGCCTGCTTGATTTGGCTCCTCATGCCCATCAGCTTTACTGCAGGGCCGAATTTCTTCTCCAGGGATGTCAATTTTTTCTGCAGCGGACTAATTTTTTCGTCAATCCGCCGGTTTTTTTCCGCATCTTTTTTCGAGAGCAAGGGAATTTGTGTGACGTCCGCCGTTAAGCGAGCATCACTATAAAGTTTGCCGGGGCTAATATGACTGCTGAAGAGAATCCCGGCCATGGCGTAATAATCCTTGGTCGAGATGGGATCATATTTGTGATCGTGGCAGCGGGCACAAGCCATGGTAGTCCCTAGCAATTGCCTGCCGATCACATCAATCTGGCTGTCGACTATCTCGGCCACAGCCAAATTGCGGGCGACTTTTTCCCAGACCGCCAAAGCCAACATTCCAGTCCCTTTGATATGCTCCAGGGATGCTCCGCTGACATGGACCTTGGCAGGGTCGGATTCTTTGGCGGGGATTAGGTCCCCGGCGAGTTGGTAGCGGATAAAATCATCATAAGGCAGGTCTTTATTGAAGGCGTTAATAACCCAACTGCGGTAATGCCCGCTTTTGTCCACATCGGTGGCATAGCGAACCCCATCCAGCCAATGCCGGGCCCACCGTTCCCCGAATTCCTTGGAATTTAGAAAGGTGTCGATCGCTTTTTCAAATGCCTTGGGGGAATCATCATCCAAAAACTTCTGGATTTCCTTTGGCGTCGGGGGTAGGCCGGTCAGGTCATATTTTGCTCTACGGAGCAGGGTGTAACGATCCGCGATAGGGCTCGGTTCAAGACCTTTCTCAGCCAGCCGGGCCAACACAAAGTGATCAATACCGAATTGAGCCCAATCTTGATTCTCTATCTTGGGAGGTTGGACATTGGCAACGGTTTGGTAGGCCCAGTGATTTCGGTCGGCTTCGGTTATTGCAAATTTTTTCCGCGGAGTAAGGGGATTACTTGTATCTCTCGGGTCGGGAGCTCCCATTTTGACCCATTTCTGAAAATCGGCAATAACCCTATCGGAAAGCTTCTCCTTGGGCGGCATCCGCAAATCATCTTCTTGAAGAATGGCCTTAATAAGGAGGCTTTTCTTTGGGTCACCCGGGACCAGCGAAGGGCCACTATCTCCCCCTTCCATCAATCCTTTTTTGGTATCGACCAACAATCCCCCGCGCACCCGCTTGGAGTCCTTGGAATGGCAGGAGTAACATTTTTGCACCAATACCGGCCGGATCTTTTTCTCAAAAAAGTCGACCCCGGAATCGGCATTTACCGGAAGCACAATACCAACGGAGAAAGAGCAGACTATTAGCAAATCCAAAAAGGGAGATTTTATGGATTTCATTCTTCCCTCAAGTTTGGTGGGAAATTGGACAATGGCTGCAATAAACCATATAAGGCGGGATTTACAGTAAATTTTATCACAAAGAGGAGCTACAATCCACAACGGAAATTATCGGATTGTGGAAATTTCGAAGGTATGCTGCCGGTTGAATAC
>CAZPPD010000403.1:0-5378 GCA_964588185.1 uncultured Alcaligenaceae bacterium
GGAAAACCTTAATCGGGTGTGCTTCGGGGTTACTCTTATTTCTATTTGTGATTCCGGGGATCTATCTGGGACTGGAGCAGAATTCATTTCTGTTGGGCCAATGGATGGAGCAGATGATCTTTCCGTATGTGTTCGAAGGGGTGGTTACTACCGAACACCAGAACCAATCTCTGCCCGGGTTGTTATATCGAATGTTCACCGATGGGCCTTCATTTTCCGTCTATAACGGGACGACCTATGTTCCGGTTGAATATCATACCCTTGTAAACTTAAATCCGGTTTATTTGCAGTGGTTCATAAAACTATGCATGGTCATTTTTTCCGGGCTAATTATTGGGTTTTGTCGAACTCCAAGGGACGACCGGAGTAATTGGCGGTATTGTGCCGAATATAGTTTGATTTTAATGGGGATGCTGATTTTTAGTGAACGGACCTGGAAACATCATTGCGTCTCTTTTCTTGTCCCGTTTGCGGTGATGCTGTATTGCCTTTCGGCAATGCATCTAAGTAAGGGATTTCGCAGATATTTGACCTGGTCTATCATTCTGGCTCTAGTGTTTATCACTTCGACCAGTACCGGAGCCTTCGGTAAATCGATTACTCGCTTGGCAAAACTAGCCCAGGTTTATGGGGCTTTCTTGTGGGCCAATTTGGTGTTGGTTACTGCCATGTTTATGATCCTGCGCAACAAATCGCTGGTTCAAAGTCCGGCCTCGGACGGTCCTGACGTTGAACATTGGCGAGTGAAGTTGGGGGATAGAGGATCGTCTTCGATGGAAAACCCGGAAACCGCAGATCCCGGGAAACTAGCCACAGAGTCACACAGTTAAACCTCGGCTAACTGAGAAAATCATGCTCGACCCGGTTGGATTTTTCACTCTGTGGCTGATTCCTCTTACTAACCTTCTATTTTGGTGACTTTGGCCAGGTTATCTTTTTCGTGACCGGTAATGAGAGCCTTGCCGTCCGGAGAGAAAGAGATGCAGTAGGTAATGACAGCTTTCAGATGTTGCTTGAATTCTTCTTTGCCGGAATCCCTGTCCCATACCCGGAGGTGGCCGCCGTAACCACTTACGGCGATCTTTTGGTTGTCGGGTGAGAAATCGAGGCCATATATGTAGCTGCCGATGGGCCCGAGTTTTTTGATTACCTTGCCGCCGTTAACATCCCAGATGCGGACGTATTTATCATCCCCGCCGGAGTAGATTTGTTTGCCATCCGGAGAAAAGCGGACGACAATAATGGCGTCTTTCTTCTTTTCGGTTTTTTCCCCTTTTTTGGTCTTCACCTTGTAAGTAAGCGCAAGCTCTTTCTTTTCTTTCTTGGAATCTACATCCCAGATTTTCACCGTCCCGTCCTGACTTGCCGAGGCCAGCAGTTTTCCATCGGGGCTAAAAGCAACATTGTACACGGTTCCTTTGTGCGAGCCCAAGTTCTTGATTTCCTTGCCGTCGGCGGGATTCCATAAGCGGACGGATTTGTCGGCACTGCAGGAAGCCAGGATTTTGCCATCCGGACTAAAGGCAATATTGTCCACCGTATCCCCGTGGCCTTTGATTTCCTTAACTGTCTTGCCTTCTTTGGGGTCCCAGATGCGGATGGTTTTGTCTTGGCTGCAAGAAGCCATGGTTTTGCCGTCGGGACTAAAGCGGACGCAGTAAACCGGGGCTGTGTGGCCTTTCAATTCTTTGATTTCTTTTCCCGAAGCATAATCCCAGAGCTTAATGGTGTTGTCAAAGCTTCCGGTAGCCAGGACTTTGCCATCCGGGCTGAACGCGACCGTGTAGACCAAATCCTTGTGGCCTTTAAAAGCCTCCGGCGGCTTGGCAATTAGTTGGCTTGGAAGAAATAGCAGGCAAAAAACTAACGCGAGGCGGGTAGGCATGATTCGATCCTTGCAAAATCAAAGTGAGGATTAAACGCTTCGGTGGATTGTAATATGAGATTACCTTGGCTTGGGAACGTTGAACAGGAAAAACTCATCAGGGGAGACGGAAATTCCTTTGGTTCGATATTTGTAGACTAATCCCTATCATACCAGTAGTTGATTATTCAGTTTTCGTCCTACCTTAATTCGAATTGCGAATGCTGCCCATCCTCGGCCCATTTGAGGCTTTCTATCAAGTCATCGTTTATGGCCGTCCATTTTTCCTCCACTAACTGGAGTTTAGCAATGAGTCAACAACCGGCTTTTACAAACCGATTACAGAATGAAACCAGCCCTTATCTTCGCCAGCACGCTCACAACCCCGTCGATTGGTATCCCTGGGGAGAGGAAGCGTTGCAGAAAGCCAAGGAATTGGACAAGCCGATATTTCTGAGCATCGGCTATTCGGCGTGTCACTGGTGCCATGTTATGGAGCACGAGAGTTTTGAGGACCCGAAGATTGGGGAGTATCTCAACGAGCATTTTATCTGTATCAAGGTGGACCGCGAGGAACGGCCGGATTTGGATCAGATTTATATGGCATCCGTACAACTGTTGACCCGCCAGGGTGGTTGGCCGATGTCGGTTTTCCTGACCCCGGATTTGCAGCCTTTTTACGGCGGTACCTACTTTCCGCCGAAACAGCTTTATGGCCGGCCTTCGTTCCAACAGGTCCTCACTGCGGTCGTGGATGCTTGGGAAAATAACCGGCAAGCGGTTTTGGAACAGGCGGGAGATTTGACGAAAGGTGTCGAACAGTTCGGCAAGCTGGAATCTTCTTCTCCTAAGGATATGGACGAATCCACAATGCGGGAGGCAGCGTCCCATCTGCGGCGGGTGTTTGATCCCGTTTACGGCGGATTTGGGTCGGCTCCCAAGTTTCCGCATTCCATGGACGTTCAACTCTTGTTGCGGATTTGGAAACGCTTTGACGATAGCAATGCTTTGCAAATGGCGAAGAAGACCCTCGATGGTATGGCCATGGGCGGCATGTATGACCATCTGGGCGGAGGTTTTCATCGCTACAGTACTGACGAACGCTGGCTGGTCCCGCATTTTGAAAAGATGCTTTATGATAACGCTCTGCTCACAAGGGCATATCTGGAAGCGTTTCAAGCGACAGGCGAGGAGTTTTATCGCCGCAAAATAGAGGAAACGCTTGCCTATGTCCAAAGGGAAATGACCAGCCCGGAAGGGCCGTTTTACAGCACTCAGGACGCCGACAGCGAAGGGGTAGAAGGGAAATTCTTTGTTTGGTCCAAAGCGGAGGTCGAAGAGATTCTCGGCGAAGACGCCGACCTGTTCTGCTCCGTTTACGACGTCACTCCTGGGGGCAATTGGGAAGAAACGAACATCTTGCACCGCAGCCGCAAGGATGACCAGGAAGCGCAAATGCAGAAGATGGAAGTGCAGAACCTCACTGCAAAGCTGCAGAATTGCCGGCAAAAGCTATTGGAGGTGCGGAATAAACGAGTCTGGCCGAACCGCGATGATAAGATCCTCACCTCCTGGAATGCCCTGATGATTGGCTCGTTCGCGGCTGCCGGCAGGGTGCTTGAAAAGCCGGAGTATGCTCAGGTTGCCGAGAAAGCGGCTCACTTTCTTTGGGAGAAGATGAGAACCGAGGACGGCCGTTTGTATCGAACTTATTTTGCCGGGTCGGAACCGAAGCTGAACGGTTACTTGGAGGATTACAGTTTCCTGATCGATGCTTTTGTTACTCTGTACGAAACCCAATTTGATCCTCAATGGATCGACAAGGCATTGAAGCTTTCGGAGGTGATGATCAGTCAATTTTGGGACACGGAAGAAGGGGGATTCTTTTACACCGGTGAGGATCATGAGAAACTGATCTGTCGAACTAAAGATCCCCATGACAGCTCCATTCCTTCCGGCAATTCCATGGCGGTCACGGGACTGCTCCGGCTGTTTAAGCTCACGGGGCGAAAAGGGCTGCTGGAGAAGGCGGAAAAAACACTGCAGGCTTTCAGTGGTTTGCTGAGCCAAGCTCCGCAAGTCGGCGGACAGATGCTCAATGCTTTGGATTTTCATTTGGGTCCGGTTGACGAGCTTGTGGTAGTTGGAAAATCAGATGAGGCCGTTGAGGAGGTCCTTCGAACCATTAGTCAGACATTTCGGCCAAATAGGGTGCTTGCTTCCCTGCCACCGGATGGGAGCCAAATTGAGGACAACCCGGTAGCTTTATTGCATGGTAAGGATTCATCGGAAGATGTGACCACGTATCTGTGCCGGGACTTTTCTTGCCAAGCCCCCTGGGTTGGTGTCGAAACCGCCAAGGAAGGTTTGAAATAAAAGTTGTCGGGAATTGATATTTCCAACAATGTTTTCTTTTCGAAGGAAATAGCACAAAAACTGATTTTGGGGCCATTGAAGATGTGCCCCTATTTCTTTCTGCGTGCACGACCGCGTGCTATGTCCTCTGACAGCCGAGCATGCGTCAGGCCAATAGGTGGATTACAAACCCAATGGGACACTTGATGAGGATCTTTGTCGGCAACTCATAACTCGCTTGCCAAGGGATGCGACTCTTGCACTAAGAGATGCGACTCTTGCACTAAGAGATGCGACTCTTGCACTAAGAGATGCGACTCTTCTCCACTCCTGCTAGACACCTATCATGCACATCCCTAACCTAACCGTCAGGATTTACTTCTGAGCAAAGCCCCATAAACAAAGGACGGAGGATACGAAAATGAAGCGTGCTATCCTGTCGACTTTTTCCCTGCTGATAATCGCCGCTGCCGCCCGTGCGGAAATCAAGACGGAAACGGTTACCTATAAACACGACGGCCAAACACTGAAGGGCTTCTTTGCCTGGGATACCAAGATCAAGGGAAAACGCCCCGGGGTTTTGGTCATTCACGAATGGTGGGGGCTGAATGATTACGCCCGCAAACGGGCGAAAATGCTGGCGAAGTTGGGATACGTGGCCTTCGCGGCGGACATGTATGGCGAGGGCAAAGTGACCAAGCATCCCAAAGAGGCCGGCAAATGGGCCGGCATGGTGCGCCAGAATGAGAAAACGTGGGAAGGCCGAACCCTCGCCGGTCTGCAGATACTGAAGGACCATCCCAAGGTTGACGGCAGCCGCATAGCCGCCATCGGCTATTGTTTCGGCGGATCGACTGTGCTGCAATTAGCCTACAGCGGAGCGGAGGTCGACGCCGTCGTCAGTTTCCACGGTGCCTTACCCAAGCCGAGCCAAAAACAGGCCAAAGCCATCAAGTCGACAATCCTTATCTGTCACGGCGCAAAAGACGCCTTCATCCCCGAAAAAGTTGTCTCGAGCGTTCGCAAGGCTCTCGAAGCCGCCGAGGTCGATTACCAGATCATTTACCACGGCGGAGCTCGCCACAGCTTCACCGTCCCCGACGCCAACGACCGCGGCATCGAAAACATCCGCTACGACGAGGCCGCTGACCGAAGCTCG
>CAZPPD010000403.1:5388-5808 GCA_964588185.1 uncultured Alcaligenaceae bacterium
CCATGCAAATGTTATTTGACGAAGTGTTCACCAAAAAGAAATGATTACAGCCAGGCCGTTGCTTTCCCAAATTCATGGACTTGTTCATTGAACCGTAGTCGTGGTGTGCCGGATGCCACAAAAATCCCGAGTCTGTATTCACGATGTTTGCGGCACGGGGACTGAGATCTCTGGTAACGATTTCCAAGAGGTCCGAATCCATTCCGCTTTTTAAGTCAACCAAATGCATTGGGCTGCCAGAAGACGGTCCCATTTGCCGAGGTTCGCTGGTTCCTCCCTGCCATCTGAATCTTCCACGGATTTGTCTGAAAGCGGTGTAATTTGAGAATCTAGGCGAGCATGCTTCAGACCATTAGGTGGATCACAAACCCAAAATTCAGTGGGACACCGGTAAAACCTAAGAGTTTCTAGATAAAAAAG
>CAZPPD010000404.1:0-5800 GCA_964588185.1 uncultured Alcaligenaceae bacterium
GTAAATCCGGATGGGATTCGTTTTGAACGAGCAAAATTAAAAATTAACCCTGGCATTTATCTCTCTACACATGTTAAACACCCAAATGAAAATAATGAAAGGTTTAGCCGATTGGAAGGAGATAACAATTTAAATTTTATTTTGGAACCTCTTCGAATTTTGGAACCAAATCTTGATAGGCTTACAATTTTGATTTCCAGCGGGGAGCCCGTCATTCATGGCGATGTTGGTTTAGGTAAACCAATTCCAGTTGCTTTCATGGGGGAAGGTGTTTCAAAGTTATTAGCACTTTTACTGGCGATAGCAAATGCTCGTGAAGGAACAGTTTTAGTTGACGAAATTGAAAACGGTTTTCATTATTCTGTTTTGGAGAAAGTCTGGTTAGCAATAGCTAAAGCAGTAAAAGATATGAATGTTCAGTTGTTTGCAACCACTCACAGTTCGGAATGTATTTTCGCTGCCCACAATGCATTTAAACAATTATCGAAATATTCTTTTATGTATCATCGATTAGATCGAATTGGCGATGATGTAGATGTCAAGAATTTTGATCAGGAAATGCTTGAAACAGTAACTCACACTGATTTAGAAGTAAGATGAATTTTGGTGTTGATGAACATAAGCCCGGGAATAAATCTCCGATAATATGTGAAAAACTCTTGCTTGTTGAAGGTCGAGATTCATTCAATTTTCACAAATCTCTCCTTACCTATTTGAAAATAGATAATGAAATACAAATTAAGAACTTTGGAGGAAATACTGACCTGGGAAAATACCTTAAAGTTCTACCCAACGTATCAGGATTTAATTCTGTCACTTCTTTGGCCATCATCCGTGACAGCGAAGATGATCCAAACAAAGCATTTCAACAAGTTTGCTCTGGCCTTAAAAATGCCAAATTACAAGGTCCAAAATCGGTTGGAAAATTTAGTGCAGGAAAACCAAATATAGGAGTATATTTGCTTCCTTCCGGCAAAACTTCAGGAATGCTCGAAACCCTGCTCCTGGAATCAGTAAAAAATGATCCGACAATGGCTTGTGTTGACGAATTCATTCGATGCGTTCAAGAATGTGGTTTGAAAATTAAGAATCTGGAAAAATCAAAAATGGGAGCTTTCCTGGCAACAAGAGAAAAGCCAAACCTTTTAATCGGACAAGCTGCTCACAAAGGAATTTTTCCTTGGGATTCGAAAAGTTTCGAGGGCCTAATTCGTTTTCTGAAAAGCATTTGATCTCTTTGGACTTCAATCCTCAAAACTCTACCTCTTGTCGAGAATGCGATTTCTCCCGAAAAAGATAGTAAAAATAAATCGAAAATAACCATTAAGGATAAAACTGTGAGTACTACCAAACCTTACCAAGTAATCGGCACTCGCCCAATTCGCCACGATGGAACCGATAAGGTAACCGGCCGTGCCATTTATGGAGCGGACATTCAACTTTCCGGTTTGTTGCATGGCCGGGTGTTGCGAAGCCCCCATGCCCATGCCAAAATACTTAGCATCGACACCAGCGAAGCGGAAAAAATGCCGGGCGTGGAAGCAATCGCGACTTCCAAAGATCTCCATGACCCTGGGGACACCACCCTGGAACTTGGCGAGGGAGCTGTTAATCTTCGCCACTTGAGCTGCAATATATTTGCCCGGGAAAAAGTTCTCTACAAAGGCCACGCCATTGCTGCTGTCGCTGCCACCAATCCCCATATCGCCCTGGAGGCCTTGGCCAAGATTAAAGTGGCATATGAGCCCTTGCCGCATGTAACCGATGTGCAAAAAGCCATGGAAGATGGGGCTCCGTTGCTGCATGAGAAAATGACCACTCAATCTTTGGCAAAGCAGGATTCCAACGGCAAACCTTCCAATATTGCCAAGCACTTGCAATTCCATTTGGGCGATCCGGACAAGGCTTTCCAAGAGGCCGCAGTGGTTATTGAACGCCGTTTTCGCACTGCTTCCGTCCACCAAGGGTACATTGAACCCCACAATGCCACCGCCAATTTTAATCCGGATGGTCATGTTACTGTTTGGTGCAGCACTCAAGGTGCCTTCACCGTGCGGAATCAAGTGGCTGCTTTGCTGGATATTCCCATTTCCAAGGTAAAGGTTATTCCGCTGGAAATTGGCGGCGGTTTTGGCGGAAAAATTCGCGTTTACTTGGAGCCTGTTGCTGCCGTTCTTAGTAAAAAATCCGGCAGACCAGTGAAGGTGCTGATGGATCGCGCCGAAGTCTTTGAAGGGACTGGACCAACTCCCGGCTCATATATCAGAGTCAAGATGGGAGCCGATAAAGACGGTCGCCTGGTTGCCGGAGAGGCGTATCTTGCTTACGAAGCCGGCGGTTTTCCCGGCTCACCAATAGGTCCCGGTTGTATGTGTATTTTCGCTTGCTACGACATTCCAAACGTTCACATTGACGGCTACGATGTTGTAGTCAATAAACCCATGACCGCTGCTTACCGGGCTCCGGGAGCTACCAATGCTGCTTTTGCTTCCGAAACAGTCGTGGATGAAATCTGTGAAAAGTTAAACATCGATCCTCTGGATTTCCGCATCAAAAATGGGGCCAAAGAAGGGACCCGCCGAGCAGATGGCCCGGTTTATCCGCGTATTGGTATGATCGAAACTGTCGAGGCTGCCAAAGAACATGACCATTACAAAACGCCATTGGAGGGCTCCAATCGAGGTCGCGGCGTGGCATCGGGTTTCTGGTTCAACATTGGTTTGAAATCCAGCTGCACCGCCAGCGTTAATGCCGACGGGACCGTGAGCCTTGTCGGAGGTTCAACAGACATCGGTGGTACCCGGACATCTATTGCCATGCAACTAGCCGAAACCCTGGGGATTTTTGCCGAAGATGTCCATCCGGTTGTGGGCGACACTGACATGGTTGGGTACAACGATGTCACCGGAGGCAGCCGGGTCACCTTTGCCAGCGGCTATGCGGCGTACGAAGCCGGTGAGGATATTAAAAGGCAGATGATCGACCGCTGTGCCCAGATCTGGGAAACGAAGCCCGAAGATGTTTCCTATGAAAACGGCAGCATCCAATGTAAATCCGATCCCTCGAAGAAGTTCACCTTCAAGGAGTTAGCCGGCAAGCTGCATGCGACTGGAGGAACCATCGTTGGCCGAGCCAGTGTCGACCCACAACAAGCGGGTGGAGCTTTTGCCACTCATATTGTGGATGTGGAGGTCGACCGTGATACCGGAAAAGTCGACATTCTCCGCTACACCGCAACTCAGGACGCCGGAACTGCAATCCATCCCAGTTATGTCGAAGGTCAGATACAAGGTGGAGCCGTTCAGGGCATCGGTTGGGGGCTGAACGAGGAATATATGTACAACAACAAAGGCGAAATGATAAACGCCAGCTATCTCGATTACCGCATGCCGACGTCGCTGGACTTACCAATGATTGACACGGTGATCGTCGAGGTTCCTAACCCGGGTCATCCTTATGGGGTTCGCGGTGTCGGCGAAGTGCCGATCGTTCCTCCGCCTGCTGCCTTGGCAAATGCAATTTACCGGGCAACCGGAGTTCGCATGGAGGAGTTACCAATGTCTCCGCCGCGATTATTAAAGAAGATTCTGGAAAAGTAACTCACACAAGCCCACGGTGTCGTGGGCTTACTCTCTACATTGTCATGCCAATAGTATTTATCCCAGCACAACTTCGAGATCTGACCAGTGGCAGGGATCAATTGCCTGGAAATGGAGCCTCCGTCCACCAGGTAATTGACGACTTGGAAGAACGTTTTCCCGGAATCAAAGACCGGCTCTGTGATGGGGATGAACTCAAACCGGGGCTCACCGTGGCCGTGGACACTCAGGTTGCCAGCCTCGGACTGAGGCAATCAGTCTCCGAAGACATTGAAATTCAAATCCTGCCGGAGATTGGTGGAGGTTAGGGAACCTCAAACTAAAGGCGTCAAATAGTGAGGACTATCTGCGCCGGTAACAAATGTGGTACTCGGTGGTGTTATGCGTTGAGGTTCTGGTTTCCGTTTCCTCACTCAACACAAATGGGCCAACATGATCAGTATCGGTGTATTCGTGATTGGTGGTAACCGTTCCCGTCACCACCTCATATTCCTTTTCGATTACATATCCCTCAGGAAAATGCTTCATCATTAGGTCATGAGCCTTGGTGCGGTAATATTCCGGCCAGCGATCCGTATCGGTGGGGATGGCGACAATCCCCTGGTCCCCTTCCTTCAGAACGTACCGGCCACCCCCGCACCCGATCAAAAGAAGCAGGTAAAAGCAGACCATCCCCCAAATCATTGCACCCGGCATGATTGGTCTCCCTGGCTACGGAAATTCTCTGTTGATTTGAGAGGGTGGTGATATCTTTAATCCGCAGTGCCGTCAAGACCACATGAGTGGGGCACCCGAGAATAACGACAGGATAGGATTAAAACAAAAATCCGGATTCGCGGATCATATCCAAGAAGGGTGGTACAAAACGAGGATCAAATTGCGTGCCGGAACCGTTGCGAATTATTTCCAACGCTTCTTCAACAGACATGGCATCTCGATAAGCACGGGAGCTGGTCATGGCGTCAAAGCAGTCCGCAATGGTAATTATTCGAGCTAACAGCGGAATATTCTCTCCCGATAAACCGTCCGGATAACCGTTGCCGTCGAAGCGTTCATGGTGGCTGCGAATAGCGGCGATCACTGCGCGATTTCGTACAATCGGCGAAAGGATGCGTTCCCCAATGACGGGATGTTCCTGTACGCAACGAAACTCTTCTTCGGTCAAGGTTCCGGTTTTATTCAAGATCGCTTCCGGCAAGCCAATTTTGCCGATGTCATGAAGTTTGGAAGCCAACTTAATCTGGCGGATTTGCTTGGTCTCAATCCCAATCCGGCGTGCCAAATCGGTTGCATATTCTCCTACCCGAAGGGAATGCCCAGAGGTATACGAATCTCGTGCTTCCAGAGTACGCACCAAGCTGTCGATAGCCGAGATAAAGGTTTGCCGCAACAGGGTGGTTTTCCGTTTGACCAGGCGTTCCAGTTGCCGCCGCTGCTGGGTGTTTTGCTTTTGAGTACAGAAATTACGGGCCGTGGTTTCCAGGGCGTGATGGAACTCATCCAGATTGATGGGCTTCAAGAAATAATGATGCGCTCCGGCATTCAGGCACTCATCCACCGCATCGGTATCATGGCCGGCGGTAATGACAATGATCCCAACCTCCGGCCAGCGGCGATTAATTTCCCGAACTAGCCACACGCCTCCCCGCCCGGGCATGCGGATGTCAGTAACCACAATAGGAGTTAAGCGTTTTTCCAGAAGAGAAAGAGCTGCTTCGGCCGTATTGGCGGACTGGCAATCATAATCCCAGGTTTTCGCCGCGCGAATCAGGACATCTAAAGCCCAGGGTTCGTCATCCACTAACGTCACACACGGTTGGACTTTGGTTTCCTCAAGAAGCATAATCGCTCTCGGTTAGTATCGCGCTTGCACCCCACCGCCCGGACATCCCGTCCACTTCTCGCAAAATCCTTTATCCTGCTCGATTCCTTGTCAGATCAAATTCCGTTTGACTTCAATAGGAACTCCCTTCCCCACACTTTCCATCCGGTGAAAATCAGCACAGAAGGTATTCCGCCCCCAAGGAATGACTTTCTGGTGGAAGACAATCAGGAATGGATCCGTCCTATCAAATTTGAATATTTGGGTTTCAAGATTCATTCCGAATATAACTTCCTTAACAACCGGATGCAAGCAACAGATTATATAAAATGGGAAGTTCCTTTCTTTTATTGCGTCTGTTGTGCAAAGATCGCTCGGC
>CAZPPD010000405.1:0-5796 GCA_964588185.1 uncultured Alcaligenaceae bacterium
ATTCCCCCAGGTGTCAAAGCAGTTGCCGAAGTCACCGGTTCCCGGAATGCGCTGGAGTTGCTTGGTGACAGGGTGGAAACGAAAACTGCTGCTGCGAACCGAAACCTTCTTCTTGTCCTTTTCACCCGGCGGATATACTTCACCTCCGTTGTAGGATGCCGCCCCGTATATCCAATTGTCGAGTCCCCATTTGAGGTTGTTCATAATGTCTTCGGCCGTATTGGTTCCGAAGCCTTCGTAAACCACCTCACGGATATCTGCCTTGCCATCTCCGTTGGTGTCCTTGAGATATAGGATTTGCGGTGGTGCTGCGACAAAAATACCACTTTTCCAACAAGCAATCCCACTAGGCCAGTGCACCTGCTTTGCAAAAACATGGCTGGTCTCATAGTGTCCGTCTCCGTCGCGGTCTTGCAGAAGGCGGATGCGGCCTAACGGTTTTTCCTGAGGATCCATTCCATACGGATATCCACGCATTTCGGCGACATAGAGGCGGCAATCTGCATCGAAAGCAAGAGCGATCGGATCAACAACATCCGGTTCACTTGCAACTAACTCGATGCGGAAATCTTTTTCGATGCGGAAAGATTGAATGGCATCCTTAGGTGCCAGAGGTTTGAGGTGAGGGAGCAGTTTGGTTAATGGGAGTCGGTCTTTCTTTTCATCCGCTTGCGAATTATAGGTGGTCAAGAGGCAGGTCAATAAAACACCGATGCTCGGGAAGCAAAGGACTATGAGCGAAGTGAATCTTAATCTCAATACTGTGCAGTTCATTGGTCCTTTACCTTCCTCAACAACTGAACGGCCCCTTTGGCAAATACACTGGTGTCTGTCGGAGTAAAAGGAGGAATGTCGATGATTTTTGGGACGGCGATGGCTCCATATTCCTGCCGTTGGTAGGCGCGCGGGTCACAAAGGTAACCTACTAAATCATCTGCATAACCAACTACGATCGTGTGGGAAAATGGAGAATCACGCCTTATAATCAGACCATAGGCGCTATACAATTCTCCCGCATGGAAAAGGATGGCCACCTTCTCTAAATGCAGCACGGTGACCGGCATTGGAAAATAAGGCGGTCGAGAGTTCCATTTTGCTCTAGACTCGTACCAATTCCTGGCAAAGGATTTATTGAACCAACCTCGGCCGAGTTTCTCAGGATCGCTTTCGTAATGGGCCGCCCATTTTTGGAATAACTTCATATCCAAAGGCAATTTTATTTCTGTGGATATAGTTCCCATTTCTGATACGGGAACGCTCTTCTTATCTTTCAAGGCTTTTTCGATGGCAGCAAAAACCCGATTGCCTACCTCCTCGGGATTGCCAAGGAAAGTCTTACCGTCTCCGGAGTTTACATCCCCACAATGACCTTGCAAAAACGAGGGAGTTATCCCGTATTTCCTTTTCACTAATTTTGTAACGTGGCCATCCCAATCCGGCCCGGCCTTTTTGGCATCTCGGTAACAAACAGGATGGGCTGAGAAATGGTACCAGAGGAGATTGCTTTTTCCTTTTCGTTGGAACTGGAGGACATGCACGCTGGTGTCCAGCCAGCGGTCGGCATCGGTAGAGGTTTTACCAAAATGTTTGTCTGTTTTCCAAACCTTTGAGGTGCGATTAAAGGCGGCACCAACTGCGCGGGCAATCCCTAGGTGCAAGGTGGCGGGAGCAAGATCCTCCTTGGCTTTTTGAATTGCGATGACTATTTTTTTCTCGACATTATCTTGGTATTTCTTGGGAACCTCTCCATAAAACCTCAATGGTTTCAAAGTTGGCATGGAGTGAGTGTGAGTAACACAAATGCGAATATTTTCCGGCGGAATGCCGGTCTTCTTCGCTGCTTGTTGGACTCTTTCGGTCATCTCCTTGCTGACGGCGAGCATGTCGAGCGAGACAAGGGCAAAAAGAGTTTGACCTACTTTCAGGACAAGACAACGAGCCTTTGCCGGTTGGCGAATTCCTTGAATGAGTCGCTCCTTATTCGGATCGAGGTAGCCGCCGAATTGGGTGCCGATGGGCGGGGTGATGTCCACAATGCCTTGACCTGCTTGGAGGGATGACTTGGTGTTGGTTTTCTCTGGTGAAAGCGTGTCCTGACCCCTTGCCTTCGGGATGGCAACTAAAACCAGGAAGGTGCTGGAGATTACTGAGATCAGCAGGTGAGGAGGCATCGTTTTCCTTTATTAGTGGCGGGTTTTCTGGAAGTAGCCGCGCCAGACTTCGGCAGGAGTGTAGGAGCCAAACTCCGGCGAGCTTGGCTACCTTGAAACTCCCGGATTGGGATGGCCGGTGGGGAGAGAAAGATATGGGGATCTTTCTACTTGAGGTCTTTGATTCTGATGTCCTTGAACTCTACCCACATTGGGGCTCCAGCGTGAAGCTGTAGAGCCAGTATACCATCCAGCAACGCCCGGTCGGGGCTGTCGGTGAAGTCGAGAATCAGCTTACCATTGAGGTAATGCTGAATGTGGCGGCCCTTGGCAATGATCTTGACATCATTCCAGTCGTTCAGGTTGAACAGCTTTTTGTAACCTTCGGCATCGATCAATTTTTCAAGGACCTTTTTACCTTTCTTACCCCAGACAGCTTTTTCACCAACGAGGCACATGCGGCCTCGGCCAATTCCTTCGCCGTAGATGAAACCGGCAACGCTAGGTAGTTTGTTTTGGTTGCGAATCTCGTGCTGGTAGCCGCGTACGACCCATTTGTTTCGCACTTTGCCTTCGGTGATATGTTTAGATCGATACTGAATGCCTGAGTTATTGGTGGCATTGCAGCGAAAGGTAAGGCGCAGCTCAAAATCTTTTGTCCTGCCGTCCTTCCAGATCAAGAACGTGTTACCATTGGCCCTATTCTTTGGAGTCGTTTCCCCGCGAATTGCACCATTTTTGACCGACCACAGGCGCGGGTCTCCATCCCATCCCGTGAGGTCTTTGCCGTTGAAAATGGTTCGAAATCCGGGTGGATCTGCAGAAATCGCCTGGGGGGTAAATGGACTTAGGGTTGTTGAAAACGAAATGAACAGGAAAGTAAGAAGGAAGAGACGGTCAATCTTCATGGAATTCTCCGGGTTCAAAATTCATAGGTGAGAAGGTTCATTGTCCGGGACTATTGTATATATGAACTTATCAATCCAGCTAGCTAGTGTGTGGCATTTTTTCAGGGTGTTTCGATTAGAGGTTGTCTCCGCTAATTCTCCGCCATGCCAAAAAAGGCGTTATCCCCTGAATTGGCCTCCTCATGAACTTAAACATGCAACTCTACAACATCTTTATCCTTGAGAACATGATCGCGGCCAACATTCTGACCATCATGCACATCCGTCCCCCAGATTCGGGCCGTCTTTAGCTTGTCGATGAAATCCCGGTGGACCATCCCGGCTAGTATTTCTACGGTTGAGCCCTCCGCACAGGTATAGGGGGAGGTCATATCCGCGGGTTTTCCCGGTTGCTTCGTGTAGACGCGGATCACATTGAGGAACTTAAAAATCTCCGTTCGCAGTTCTTCCACCCCCGTTCCCGTTTCGAAGGAAACCACCTGAATGGGAAATCTGCCGGCGAACATTTCTTGGACGATTTCCAAGCGGTCTTCGGCATCAGGAAGGTCGGCTTTGGCGGCTACCATAAAAGTTCGGACAGGAAGAATGCCTACGTCCTCAGGTTCTTCGCCGGGGAGTTCTCCAACCAGGATGGTCTTCTTTTCCGCCAGTTGATCCAGCACCGCCTCGGCCGCAAACGGACCATCATCATCGCTTAGATCGACAACCAATAATGCCGCGTCCGCGCTGCGGACCATGCTGGTGATGTAGGGTTCCATGTAATCCGCGGTGATAGGGGGCATGTCAATCAATTGCACCGTGGCGTCTTCCCACGGCATCATGCCGGCTTGAGGAGCGTGGGTGGTAAAGGGAAAAGGTTCTACTCGGGGAGCCGCCCGCGTCAGTTTGTCCAGCACACTGCTTTTCCCCGAATTGGGAGCACCCAGAATGACATACTGCCCTGCCCCTTGCTTGGGGATTTTATAGCTGACGCCGCCTTTCTTGGGTGACTTCTTCTCACTCTCGATTTCCTTCTTGGTATCACTAATCTTTGTCTTGAGCTCGGCTTGCAATTTCTCGCTGGCCTTATGCTTGGGGAGCAAAGACCACATTTTTCGCAAGCACTCCAAGCGATCTTCAGCGGTTTGCGCCTTTTTGTATTCCGCTTCGGCTTCCAGATATTGGGGAGTTAAATTCGCTGCCATTTTCTTCCTCCACCAATTGCGGATGGAGATAACTCGGGTTTCGAACAATTCGAGTGGCGAAAAAGGGAGAGGTACATTTGCCGGAATTGCCCTTCGGGTGCTAAGCACAGAATGTACCAGATCTACCCGACCCTTGAGTTGCCACAAAAGTGAATTTTATAAGATTTTGAAACGCTTTTCGCCTTTGCCCTGTCGATCCCTGCCAAAAAACATAAACTTTCCCAAAAAATCATCAACCAATTTCTCAGGAAACCATTCATGACAGAACTCTACGACCAAATTGAAGAAGCCTCCAAGTTTATTCGCGGACGATGGGACGGTAAACCAAAAGTCGGCATTATTCTCGGCACCGGTCTCGGGGGGTTGGTGGAGGAAATCGAGGCCGAGGCCACATTCCCTTACGATGAAATCCCCCATTTCCCTTCGTCCACCGTCTCGGTTCATGCCGGCCGGTTGGTATGCGGCAAACTTGAAGCCAAGACGGTCATGGCCATGGAAGGGCGGCATCATTTTTACGAAGGCTACACACTCAAGCAAATCACATTTCCCGTTCGAGTCATGAAAGCCATGGGCTGCGAAGTTCTGATCGTCAGCAATGCTTGCGGCGGCATGAATCCGCAATGGGATAAAGGCGACATTATGATCATTGATGATCATATTAATCTTCTTGGCGATAATCCGCTGGTCGGCAAAAACGACGACCGGTTGGGAATCCGCTTTCCGGATATGTCTGCTCCTTATGATCCGGAATTGTCTTCGTTGGCCCAGCGGGTTGCATTGGAGGAAAGGATCTCCTGCAAGAAAGGAGTCTTTGTCGCCGTTCCCGGGCCGAACTTGGAAACTCGCGCGGAATATCGCTTCCTGCGAATGATTGGGGCCGATGTAGTCGGCATGTCCACGGTTCCGGAAGTTATCGTCGGTGTCCATGCGGGGATGCGGAATTTGGGCTTTTCCATTATAACGGACATGTGCTTGCCGGATGCCTTGGAAGTAGCAACCTTAGAAGATATTGTTGCGGTTGCCAACGAGGCCGAGAAGAAGATGCGGGTGATCGTCCGCCGGGTAGTAGGAGAGCTATCTTGAAACGCGATTACGCGGCTTTAATCGTCGCTGTGATCTTTCCGAATTTGATGACTTGGCTGTACTTTGTGTACCTTGCCGATCCGGAAAAAGAAACCAACCCAACGGTACAAATCGTAGTCATTCTAGGCAAAATCAGTCAGATTGCTTTTCCCGCCATTTATATCCGGCTGGTTGATCCTCAGTGGATTCGCTTGCCGACATGGAACACCCGCGGAGTCCTTTGGGGGATTGGCTTTGGATTATTGACTGCCGGATTCATCTTTGGGGTATACTTCGGCTGGCTTAAGGGCAGCCCTCCGTTTGCGAAGAGTTCCCACTTAATATTTGACAAGGTGCAAGAATTGGGATTCGGCAGTGCGATCGGCTTTCTTTGTTTGGGAACGCTGATTTCGTTCCCACACTCCCTTCTGGAAGAATACTTTTGGCGCTGGTTCTTTTTTTCTCGCCTTAATCTGCATGCCCCCCTTTGGA
>CAZPPD010000406.1:0-5775 GCA_964588185.1 uncultured Alcaligenaceae bacterium
AAGATTTCGATCCAGTTGTCGTGACCTTCATCCTTTGTTTCTTCTTCCTGCTCATCGCCGGTAGCCTCTTCTTGGTCCTCATTTGTATCAGAATTTTCAGAATCAGCATTCGCCCCGTTATTGTTATTTTTCGGGGGGTTCTGAACATCCCAGCAAATGCTATCAATTTCAATCTGTTCTTCCTGTTGTTTCGGTTCCGCTTCACCCGTTATATCCCCACCAATGGGTAGGAAGTAAGGATTCCCTTGGTTTTGCGGTTGAGATGAATTTCCTAGTTGAGCTTGATGAGCAATCTCGTGAGCGACTATTTCCAGATCTGGTTGGCAATTTTGGTCAGGATTATATTCTCCAGAAGAAAATGCCGGGGAATTAATATCTCCACATGTTCCTTCAGAGTCACAATGAATCTCAACATTCGAAAAATCTTCTGCAAAGGTTTGGTGGATAACTTCCCCATCAAATTGGGGGGGCTGGGGAACTACGCAAGTGGACAGTACCAGACGGTTTTCCAGATCTTCCAGACCCAAAATCGTGCGGGTGAAAAGTTGCTTGGTCATGGCTTTCTCCTGTTGGTTTAGGTTTATTCTTTCGTGCTCACCTAAACCATTGCGAGCCATGACCCGACCGGACAAAATTAGTCAGAATATTTTCTTTTTATAAGAGCTTGTTTTGTAACCGCATGAAAACAATAAGGTTGCGTTGATGTTAAAAAAGCCGGAAATGCCAACCCATTATCCATCTCCACCATTCTCGAATTTGAAATCCGTGCTTTCCACTTCCGAGGAAGGCATATCAATCAGCCCCAGTCCGGCCAGCAAGCGAAACAGGCGATGATGGAATTTACCCATTGCCATCTTTCCATAGGCTTCGATTTGCGTTTCCTGAAAGGAAAACAACCACCTGCCCCGGTCGGCTTTTTCGTAGGTCTTATACCAGTTTGTTTCCGCCGTTCGACCGAATACCCCGATCGCTTGAATCGCCACCGATAAGCCAACCAAACCGATAGCCACTCGTCTCCAAGACAAGAATTTCAATGATCCAAAACCAATGCCGAACAACAAACAAAGTACCGGCATTGTCTCGCACAGAAAACGAGGCCCAAAACACCAACCCCCATACCAATCGTACCACTTGGCGAAGAAGCATATGGTTAGGACCGATGCCAGGAACCAAGTGCCCAGCATAATTCTGGGCAAGTAGGACTGTAAAGTCTCGCCAAGGTTTCCCCGGACCAAGGCAATTAATCCCACAGGAACCAGTACCAACGCTGGAGTATACAGGAACAACCCCCGGGACGGGGCCACTAAAAGACCGGATACTCCCAGCCATAGTGGCGTTGGCATCTGCCAGTTATCAGAATGATAGCCCCCGTATAACCAATTCCCATACCATAAAATGTTGATCGAAATGTGACAGATGACCGGAACGATTCCACCAACAACTAAAGCGGACATGGCCTTGATGCGGAATGTGAACAGTAGACAGGCTCCGGAAGCCAAAGCAAAAAGGCCGGTGGACGGGCGAGTCCAAACGGCCATGCCCAGCAGGAACCCGGCAAGCAATGCATCGCGCCAGGATATTTGCGGAGAAGATCGGAGCATGAAATACAAGGCTCCGGTAAGGCAAAGCGTCGCCGGTCCATGCATCCATATGGATTGGCTGGCCACACTCCAAAGACAATTGCCGAATGCAAACAGAATTGTCGCCAGCCAGGTTGCTTGGGGTATAAATCGCCGGCAAAGCAAAAAGAAGAAAATCACCGCTCCGGCAATGCAAAGGGAACTTGCTAATTTCCCAAGTTGGCCCATTTTTCTGAAGCTCAGCGGTTCTTCCTGAAAGTCATCAAACGGGGCAACGAAAGGGTCCATCACCAGAGTGGTTCCCAATGGCCGGGTGGTAATCCTTTCGCCCTCCGGCCCATCCTCGAACAGAATCATATCCAACCACGGTTCTAAATCCGCATAGTCGCTAACATCCAAAGACCCCGTGCGAAGCAAAGCCCAAGCGGTATAAGGAGCGGCCAGCGTGTCCACTCCCACATGCGAAGTCCCGCCGTTAATGTGGAAAAGGACTACACAGCCGCAAAATAGGATACTGAGGAGCTTAACAGAAGGCTGCGAATTCTTGGAAATATCGGCGTTCAGGTCTCCGCCTGAGGAAATGAGGTTGTTCTCCATGATGGTCTTCCTGACCTTGGGATTTCATTGCCACAATAAGTCGCCAGATAGTAGCGAATCCCTGCATACACCTCAATGGCGTTCATTATTCTCTCGACAAGAATTAACCCCTGCCGTTTCGGTCTTTACGGAACTTCTGAACGGCTTCTTGGAGTTGATCCCGGTGAGTTTGCTGCAGGTGGCGGTGTTTTTGGAATCCATACTTCAGGGTGGCCCAAATGTCGATCGCTGCCAGAACGGCAAAAATCAGCAGAAATAACAAGGCGGTAATCCAGTAAGCAGTAAAGCGGCGAACGAAATCCTTCTCCTCCGGTTCAATGGCCGGCTTTTCCGTGCCTTCCGACCGTTGCTTTACCTCTTGAGTAACCTTCTGATATTCCGCCTCCAGAAAGTACGATCCCGCCAGCAATCCGGCCACAATCACCATGACAACAGAGCAAAAAAACCGCCGTAAAGCCCGTTGGCGGAAATAAGTGTGATCTTCCTTGGGCAAATCATCGCGGTTTTTGAGGTTTCGCAAGTTCCGCCATTGTTTCCAGGCAAAAATCGTTCCCATCAAGACGATGGCGACCACCAATACCACACCGATGCTTAATTCCCAAGGATTCACAGAGATCTCTTTGTTGAGGGGAATTGGAAATGAGACTACCTTCTATTCTTACTTATCGATTGCCCCTTTGTTAACGATGGCGGCAGGAAAAATCGAGAGGCACCCCTGTCTCACTGAGATAATAACTGTATTCATTAAGATAACAGTCCTTTTCTTGTTCACTTCATTTCTAAACCGAGACGGTTGACTATAAGAATAATAATTTCAATTGGTTAAGGCGATTAGGCCTATAGTAAAGAGGGTTTTGGCATCCTTACTGCGTTAACTCCTGATGTTCTGATCGAAATCCAAAAAACTTTTCGCAGCTCAGGAGATTACGATGAAACGCAATTGGCTTGCAAGTATAATTTTGATTCCGGTTTTGGCAGCCACAGGACTGGTGTTTAGCAAAGATCCAACTCCCGCGTTGGAATTGAACGAAGTGGTCTTATTTGAACTGCCGGCAACCGGGGAAGAGACCACCCAAGTCGCCGCCAATGAATATGGGCAAGAATTTGCCGAGGCAGACTTCCTTCCCGAAGGCGATGGGGACTACTACCAAGGCGATCAAAAGTAAAAAATACATATCCGAGCAAACCCATGACAAGAAAACAAGCTATCTGGACCGGCATTGCGGCAGCCCATTTGCTGATGGTTGCCTTGAGTGCCGCAAATTTTCCGCCGCGATTTGATTGGTTCCCGGCTAATATCCTCACGTGGTACGGCGGCATGTCCGGGGCGAATAACAGCTACGGGTTTTTCAAAGTCGTCGGCTCCAGTTGTAAAGTCTCCTTTATCATGACCGACAAGGAAGGCAATAGCTGGACGGATGTTTTGGACCAATCGGGCAATCGGGAAGGAGAGATGCGGTACAACGGCAGTGTCTACTTGCTCCCGGATTACGGGGATTTAATTGCCACTTCATGGGCTGCCACTATGTTTGGCCGCCACCCCGAGGCTTATCAAGTGGCGGTTCAGTTCGAGCAATATGTCCCGCCTACTATGCAAGAATATAGCGAAGGAAAACGAGCCCAATGGATGACAACTTACACCGTAGTGGCGGTCCGCAAAGCGGATGTGATGGAAATGGAAGTCCAAGACCAGGAAGGCCAAATCCTTAAAGAATCCAAAAAGAGTTTGCAGTAAACAAGTTGGTTGTTGCCGAAATAATGGGAGTTCAGCTACCAGACACCAAAGGAATTTCTGAGAGTATAAGTCATGTCCACCGGAGAAGAAAACAAACCGAATCGGATGCAACCATTTTGGGCTGCCGTGGTGAACTTTGCGGTTGCCCCCGCATCGCCGCGACCAATGGGAGTTCTCCGGATTGGCATGTGTTCGGTTCTATTGATTCAGGCCCTTTATATTGCGTCGAGCGCCAATGACTTGTTTGGCCGGACCGGCATTATGCAGTGGGTGTTGGCCGATGCCATGCTAACTCCCGGAGTGCCGCGGCTATCCTGGTTAACTCCTTTTCTGGGGGCGATTGGTATCAGTGAAGTTCTAGCCGTGCGCTTACTTTTCATCCTCTATGTAACTGGGATCTCGGCTTTACTGGTCGGCTGGCATTCCCGAATCGCGGCGGTCATTAGTTACCTGACTCACCTGATTCTCATCATGCACGTACGCGGCTCCTTATATGGCGTGGACGACTTTGCCCACATTATTTTGTTCTACAGTATGTTCTTCCCGATGGGGCATTGGGGTTCGCTGGACAAGCTGGAAGGCCGGGTGAAAGGAGATCCCAGCTGGTGGGCTCGGTTGTCTCTTCGGGTATTACAAATTCACCTTTGCATTGTGTATTTCTCGTCCGGAATTGAAAAGGCCTTCACCCCCCCTTACCAATGGCTCGATGGGGAGGTCATTTGGCGATCGCTGATGTTCGAGGAGTTCAAGCAATATGATTTATCCTGGGTAGCGAATTATCCCTGGATGGTCATGTCCATTTCGTGGGGAACTTTGGTCATTGAGATTGGTTACCTGGTTTTTGTGTGGCCGAAGCTAACGCGAAAATGGTGGGCCGGGGCAACTGTTGCTATGCATGTCGGCATCGCCGTCTTTATGGGATTGTGGACGTTCGCAGGTTTTATGAGCGTCTTAACTATCGCGGCTTTTCTGACCCCCTATGAGCCCACCACCACGGAGCAAAAGGCGTCCGGCACGGAAAAGAAGGACAACTAAACTCACGCAAAGCCGCGAGGGCACCAAGTTTTGTCCATTTATTTTCTTTCGTGCATTGGCGCTTTGCGTGAGCGATGGGTAGGGATAGAAAGCTTCGAAAATTCCGGAAGAACTACTCTTTGATCTTGATAGCGATGAACTTGGTTTCCAAGTAAGCTTCCAATCCCTCATGGGCCAACTCGCGCCCCAAGCCGCTTTCTTTCATACCGCCAAATGGACATTGCGGTGTCGCCGGTACCGGCTCATTAATGCCAATGATCCCTGCTTCAATTCCTTCGGCCATCTTCCAAGCGGCTGAGAGATCATTCGTGAACACATACGCTGCCAATCCATAGCGGGTGTCATTGGCGGCCTCAATCACGCTATCCAGATCATTGAAATCTAGCACCGGCATGACCGGGGCGAAGGGTTCTTCAACCATCATCTTGATGTTGGGATTTAGATTGGTGAGCACGGTAGGTTCGAAGAAATAACCCTTTGGCATTTTGTCGTAGCGTTTGCCGCCGGTGAGGATTTGGGCTCCTTTGGAGCGGGCATCTTCGACGAGTTCAACCGTATTATCCAGAGCCCGTTTCTCGAACATCGGGCCGACTTCGACGCCCTCTTCCAAGCCATTGCCCAGCTTGAGTTTCTTGGCAAATTCCACGGCGGCTTCGGTGAAGTTCTTTTGCACTTCCTTGTGAACATAAAAGCGGGTCGGGGCAATGCAAACTTGGCCGTTGTTGCGAAACTTGCCGGTGACCGCGATTTTGGCCCCGATTTCAGGGTCCGCATCCGGGAATACAATAAACGGTGCATGGCCGCCTAATTCCAAGCTGACGCGTTTGA
>CAZPPD010000407.1:0-5775 GCA_964588185.1 uncultured Alcaligenaceae bacterium
CGGAAGTGGGTAAAAACCCTTCAATGGCAAAACGTCTATTTTGTGTGGACTGGTGATGGGGGAGTAAAAGGCAAACGATTGCGGACGCGGCTTCATTTTCTTTTCCATCTGAGTTAATTTCTTGCGCAGCTTTTCGTAAAGTTTGCGGTCCTCAGATTCGAGGCTACGAACGATGCGGCCCGGTGTGGCTTGGAATTTCAAGTCCGCCAAGCGTGCCAGCTTTTCTTCTTCATTGGTGCGTTTATCCAATGGAACCACCAAAGCTTTTACCATCTCGGGAGTGAGCTTTTTCCGAACCTGGGCTTGATAAAGCCGGCGTCCCTTTTCAAAAAGCTCCCACTTCTTTTGGTAAAGGGCATCATATTCTTCCGGTTTACTCGCCTCATATTCCTGATTCATTTTCGCATCCCGGAGCGAAAGATTGGCGACTTGGCCTTTGATAAAGAATCCCTGGAAGCGATAGAAATCGCGGCTGGTTATAGGATCAAACTTGTGATTGTGGCACTGGGCACAATTCATAGTCAGGCCAAGCAATGCACTCGAAGTTGCATTCACAATATCGACCAGCATGTCATTGCGTTGCCGGGGTTGATCTTCCTCATTGGTACTCAGACGAGTTCCAGCCAAAAATCCCGTGGCGATCAAGTTGGTATCGGAATAAGGAACCAACTCATCCCCGGCGATTTGCTCGCGGATGAATTGGTCGTAGGGTTTATCTCCGTTAAAGCTCCGGACCACATAATCCCGGTAACGCCAAGCAAACAACCGCGGGTGATTGCTTTCATAGCCTTCAGATTCTGCCCAGCGGGCGATATCCAACCAATGCCGCGCCCAACGCTCGCCGTGGTGTTTTGATTGAAGCTTCTGCTCCACTAGATTCTGGTAAGCTTGGGGAGACTTATCCTTCAAAAAAGCCTTTATTTGCTTTGGGCTCGGCGGCAAACCAATCAAGTCCAAGGACAAGCGGCGAATTAGGGTTCGCCTAGAGGCAGGTGGATTGGGCTTTAGTCCTTTTTCCTTCAATTTGGCAACGATAAAGGCATCGATTGGATTTTTGACCCAGTCTTTTGCTTTTACCTTGGGGACTGGAGGGGATTGGATTGGTTGAAATGCCCAATGGCTGCTTGTCATTCGAGTGGGCGGCAAAAGTTTGTTATCCCAGATAAGTCCCTGGTCGATCCAAGCCCGCAATAGTTGGATTTGCCGAATGCTAAGCCGTTTTCCCTTGCGCGGCATCTCCTTGCCTTGGATCCTGTGAAATACCGCATCAATAAGAATGCTTTCCGAACTTTTGCCCAATTTCACCAGTGGATGGCCATTGGTTTCGCCTAATATTTCAGCCCGCAGGTCTAAACGATATCCAGCGGAGTTGCCGGGTCCTTGATGGCAGCGAAAACAGCGGGATTTAAGGATGGGATATATATCTTTGCCGAAGTTAATCTTCTTGTCTGCTGGACTGGGAAGTCCTTTGTCAAAAGGGTCAATAGCGCCTTTGGCTTGATTGCCTAAGAAAATAAGAACAGAAGCTAAAAGAAATTTCGCCTTCATTTGGAGATCCTGCAAAGGACAATAGCCAAAAATCCGAACACTAATTTTACCTTCTAGTTTTCCAAACATCAAAAAGTTACCATAACATATCCAGAGTGTTGGAAGTAAACCAGAAATCCAAAGGTGAGTGTACTCGTGCAATACCCTCGAATGATTCGCATACGACAGAAATTTGAACGGCCGATTATTAACGATATTCCCGGTAGCATTCGGGAGACCATGAGCAAATTGGATCTGGAAACCAAGATTAAACCGGGTCAAACCGTCGCCTTGACTGCCGGGAGCCGTGGCATTGCCAACATTCCTCTGATCCTGAAATCCGTGGTTCAATTCCTTCGGGATCTTGGGGCGTCGCCCTACCTGGTTCCAACCATGGGGAGTCATGGCGGCGGTACTGCGGAGGGGCAACAAGAGGTCTTGGAAAGCTATGGGATAACCGAAGATTTCGTCAAGGCTCCCATTCGGTCTTCAATGGAGGTCATCGAAATTGGCAAAACCGACCAGGGCTTTCCGGTTTTCTTGGATAAAAATGCTTCACAAGCCGACCATATCGGCGTCATTGGTCGGGTTAAACCTCACACCGGTTTCCACGGCCCCATTGAAAGCGGGCTCCTCAAGATGATCATGATCGGCTTGGGGAAACATGAAGGGGCCAAGGCCTACCACCAGATTTTATTGGATCATCCGTACGATCCGGTGGTCCGTGCAGTTGGAAAAGTCATGGTGGGAAAAGCTCCCGTTGCTTTTGGACTGGGCATTGTAGAAAACGCCTACGACGAGACTGCTTACCTGGAAGCGGTGCAACCCCGAGAGTTCGAGTCAAGAGAAGAAGCCATGCTGGTCAAGGCCCGCGATTGGTTGCCTAAGCTGCCTTATAAGAAAGCTGACTTGCTGATCGTGGATGAAATCGGCAAGAACATCAGCGGTTCGGGGATGGATACCAATGTCGTTGGCCGCAAACGGGCTTTCCGCACCAAACCCCCTGAAGGCCAACCGGAGATGCGTTTCATTTTTATCCGCGGGCTTACCAACAAGACCCACGGCAATGCAGCGGGAATTGGCTTGGCGGATTTTACCACCAGCCGGTTGGTCAATAACATGAATTATCGGGCCACGGTCATCAATTGTGTGACGTCCGGATATCCGGACGGAGCGAATACTCCCGTTCACTTTGATACCGACCGCGAAGTTTTAGAAGCGGCTCTTCCGATCATCGGAACGCGGGAACCGGAAAATGCTCGCGTCCTGCATATCCGAAATACGTTGGAAGTGGAGGAGATGGAAATTTCGGAGCCTTGTTTGGAAGGAAAAAAGGAGACCGAGTTTGAGCTACTGGGTAAGGCGAGGGATTTGGAGTTTGATTCAGATGGGAATTTGTCGGCTATTTAAGTACCAAACATGTCCTCTCCGGACCAGGATTCTGTTACTTCTATGGTTACAATGCGACCTCCCTATTTCCCTTGCATTGAATCTCCCCTCCCTCCACAATAAATTCTGGTCCCCCAATTACCGGAACAGGTGCTTTCATGAGCCAGGCAATTGTTGATCCCGTCGAACTGAAGCGTTTTGCTCATCACTTAAAGCAATTCAATGGGGAGGTTCGCGACAAGGTATCGTCTTTGCATGGTCATTTACAAGCCTTGGGGGACACTTGGCGCGATCAGGAGCAGCAGAAATTCGCCCAGATGTTCGAGGAAACTATGCAGGTTCTGGAAATGTTTCTGGAATCTTCCGACCAGCATATTCCCTTTCTCCTCCGCAAGGCAGAACGTATCGAGGAATATCTGAACCAGAGGTAGCCGGATGAATGAAACGGCCCGGGTTTTGGAATTAGAAATCCTCCAGGATTTGCGCGGGGCCCTGGAAGTATTTTCTCAAGATGCGCAAACAGCCCTGGAAACCGTCGACGCGGAAATTCGCCGGGTAGAAAATTGGTTGCAGGAGCAAATTACTTTCTGGCAAACGGAAATCCGCCGCTGCGAAGAAGCAGTCTTTCTGGCCAAACAGGAATTGGCCCGCAAGGAAATGATGAAAATCGGCGACCGTCCGGTCGATTGCACTGAAGAGCTGAAACGCTTGCAAATAGCTAAAGCCCGCCTGGAATTTGCCCAGGAAAAAATTGCCACAACGCGAAAATGGCTGCGGGATTTCCCTAATGAGCTAATTGAATACCAAGGCCCCTCTCGTTTGCTCAAAAGCATCTTGGAAACCGATGTCCGTAAAGTTTGTTCTCTCCTTGAAAGCAAGCTAGACTCTTTAGAAGGGTATACAAATCTCCCGTCTCCTTCTACGGATCCAAACCCTTTGCAAAAGGAACGAAAAACTCAAAATTAACGGTCATTTCCTTTGGCGGTGACCCGTGGCTCCTTAAGGAGAATTTGTTGAGTACCAACACCGGAAGAGCCCAACTTTATAACGCGTTAAAGGACCTTCGCCTTCAATGGCAGCAGGTGCAAAGCAAATGGAAGGATTCTATCGCCGAAGATTTGGAGAAAAATTTTTGGACGAACCTCGAAGGAAGTTGTATTTCCAGTCTGGCGGCCATGGACCGATTGAATCAGGTGATTTTGCAGATTCGACATGATTGTGGCAGTGATGGACAGGCTTACTAGTCAACCAGAACCGTGGATCTAAACCCAAATGAGCGAACCACTTCTTAGCCTACGTCTTCGCCAGGCATTTCTAGTTCTTGCCCAAAATTCAGCCCGACGAGCACAGGCAGAAGCGGACCTGAAGACACTTTACCGGGATCAACTGGCCAAGATAGAAGCCGAATTTAAGCTTGCAGAGCAAACCAGCCTCGAAAAACTCCAATCCATTCAAGACGAAGCCATTCAAATCTTCCAGGACAAGACAAAGGAAATAACCGAGCAGTTTGAAAAAGAGCATTCTAAGGCGTCACGAGAATATTCCGCAAAAAAACTAAAAGTAACCACCGAATATGAGGAAGTCCAAGAAGAATTAGAATTGAAACGCAAGGAAGCCGGTTGGGCCACCGCGACTGTCTTGGAGGCCGATAAAAAAATGGCCCAAGATGAGTTCGAAAGAACCAAGCAAGAAGTAGCCCAATCCGTCCAGCGTATCCAAAATAGTTATCTCGAAGCCAATAAGATCGCCGCCCGCTGGGATGTCGAAGACCTGGCCCAAAGTATCCATGCTGGAGCTCCGACTTCTCAGGATTATCCCGATCCGGTGCTGGGTTTGGAGGAATGGAGCCAGAAATCCGAGGAAGGAACCAAGCGGCTGAAGCAAATGCGTTGGCCCGCCCTGGTAAAGGGAAAACAACTTACCTTTATCTTCGTTGCCCTCTGGTTGTTGCTGCAGATCCCTGCATTTTGGATGGAAGAGTGGTATTATTGGGTGCCCACCAGTTTTATCGGCATGGTGCTTATCGAATTAGTGGCACGTTACTTGTTGAAAACCGCCATGCGCAGCCGGTTTGCTTCCCTTTTTCGCTTCATCAAGCAAGCGGGGGTGGATGGGGAAGTTTTGCGAAAACGGGCCATGGAAGAAGCCACCACACGCCACCATGACCGCGTTCAACAAGCTCGTGGCAAATACGATCAGGCTTTCAATCGTTCTGAAGCCCAGTTCCAACAAAAAATCCAGGAACGAAACGATCGCAAAGAACACGAACTCAACCAGCTCAAGGAAAAATATGAACCTCAGTTGGAATTGTTACAACAGCAGCGCGATACCGGATTGAGGGAGGCTGAGGCAGATTATCAGGAGGCGATGTCCAACAGTACGCAGAAATATGACACAGCCATTTCCAATGCCACCAACAAGAAAAACCATCAGAGACAGCAATCCGAGGAGGCTTACCAAAAGAAATGGGAATTTTTGACCTCCCAATGGAAAAAAACACTGAATAACTTCGAGAGCGTCGCCAGGAAAGTCAACAAAGAATGTTGCCAGTGCTTCCTTCCTTGGGAAGATTATCTAGAAGCAGATAAACCGGCTTCTAAGGAAGTGCCGCGAGGTCTGCGATTTGGGACATTGGAATTTCGTCCCGATTTGATCCCCTCAGCCATTTCCGATGATGATAGCCTATGCCAACTGGTTCCGGCGTCCCAATCTCTTCCGGCTCTGTTGAATTTTCCCGAACATGGTTCCGTTTTACTCAAAGCTGGCGGAGAGGCCCGCGCTAAAGGGATAGAGCTTTTGCAATCTTTGATGTTGCGCTGTCTAACTTCTTTGCCGCCCGGAAAAGTAAAGTTCACGATT
>CAZPPD010000408.1:0-5774 GCA_964588185.1 uncultured Alcaligenaceae bacterium
GTGTTGCCAGACATTTGAAGCGATACGTCGAAGTCGAGAAACCAAAGACTCCGGATTATTATAAACCCGGAGGCCCAACCCCCGAGACAACGATTCCCGCAAGCCGAGCGTCGATTAACACCATTGCATCCTTGCATGCCTTGATTACACTGGATTTGTTGGCCGATGGAAAAAATTATGATCCGGGGTTCACCTCTCTGCTCTGGACGTTGCAAAAAGTTCAAGATGTTTTCGAAGAGGCGTTTCGGCCGTTTCGCTTTCGGATAAAGCGTTTGGCGGATTGTTTGATCTGCCAACGGTCGGATTTCACAGCGGCATCCGAGGAGGAATTGGATGTGGCTCTGGATCAGGCACTGGCGCGATTGGGTGATGAATAACTTTCTGCCAAAAAACCGAATTCCACCCCAACAAGCCCTGCATTTTAGTTACGAAAAAGCAGGCTTGCGGCTGGAAAACCAACCCATCGCCTGGAACGCCGATGCAGTGGTGGTGGAGGCCCAGGTAAAACTGCCCCCCGACCATCCGGACCGGGCGGCCTTTACCTTGAGGATTCCCGGGCGGAAATCAATCCCGGCAGAATCTTTGCGCCCGGAAGAAAAGGCCCACCGCTTGTTCTTTCGCTTTTCCCCGCCCCCACGCACCACCGTTGCCAGCTTGTACTTCAATGAAAAGTCCCTCGGGCAAATTAGCCTCCCGGTTTTTTCCAAAGAAGAGTTCTTCGATAGCTTCTCCCTGCAGATGCCCACGGTGATGGTCAACCTCGGCTCCAAAAGCATTGCATGCCAGACTTTTGTTTCCACTCAGTCCAAAGGCATCATCGCTTCGGCAATGGTCAGCAGCCTGAACAGCTTGGCTCCCATTCTGGATTTGGGTCTCCATGTGGAATTTCGATCCGAGCGTAAGCAGGAAGTGTGGCGGGTTCCCGTTGAGATGGCGAGTTCCCAACTGATGAGCAAGAAAGCCTTGGTGTCGGTTTCACCCCACAAGCTACCTAAGCGCAATGGTCCCTGGAAAATAAGTTGGCTGTTGGACGAACAACCACTTTTCTGCCAGAAAACCAAGGCCATCACCCCGCGCCAGTTCGAAAAATCCATCCGCATTTCCGAGACCCGCTATGTCTTCCAGGATCAATTCGGCGAGATGAATGTCACGCGTTATCCCCCTGAGATGGGGGGAATTGACCGCCTCGGTCCCTGCTTCCTCCTCAGCAGCAGCGAATCCGGAATGGCCGCCTTCTGCAAATTGCAAACCCGAGCAATCGTCCCCGGCGCCATCCAATCCCCTTTACTAGCCGAACAAGAACTCCTCATCACCGACGGCCCGACCCCTTTCCTACCCGGCACCTTGACCGGAGAAGACCTAAGCCAAGTGACGGGATTCGAACTCCTGCTAAACGGCAAACTCCTGGGCATCTTACCCATGACCCCGGCCCCCACCGCAAAATTCAATTCCGAAGGCGGGTTCAAACCCGCCCCCAATTTCACGTGGTCCTCGGCTGCAGATGATCAGCTTCTGGAGCGTCTGTCGAACCTGATTGGGGGAGGGAATGGGGGTGGGGAGAAGAAGGGGCGGAGTGAATAACAGAATTCTATTCGGAATTGGTAAATGATCCTATCAAGGACCGCCGGTATTGGAGAACCCGGATAGCCATTTGCTCCAAATCTTCTTTATTTCAGATTCAGGAATTTGACCCTTGGGAGTTTGTCCGCCTTTAAAATCAAGCCACTGATTTTCGAAAGTTGGCGGATTGGAATTTACAAGACTACGGAGGAGCCCAACGGGATCAGAATTTCCAACAATCTGATCATAAAACTGACGTCCTGCCGAAACTGGGAAGATTATTCCATTCTGACCCATCGATGTTTATTCCTTCAATCTTATACAGATAAACAATTGAGAATTAATCTAACCTAAGTTTGAAAAAAGGTGCTATTCAAGGTTTTGAGTAATCTAAAATCAGACAATCCAAAGAATTTTAATTGTCCTAACCTCTTGCGAATTCAAGATTGGGAGCGGACAGTTAGATTGTCCACCTTGTCCTATTTCTTCGGAGGGTGAAGGCCCGGAAGTCAAAGTAGCACGTGGCAACAGTGACTCGGGCATGGAACCTTTCGAGGGAAATACAATGAATTGGATCATCATTGATCCGAGAAATGAGATTTCTAACCTCCACATTATGGATGTGCAGGAAACCCATAACCCGCCGTCAACGGCGGGCCTAAAACGCTGCGCGGAAGCCCCGTGAACGGGGCTGAAAACTCCAAGGAGATGTAGGAAAACACAAAGGGGAAAAACATAAAGAGGACGCAGGCCTCTTCAACCATCTGGACTTTGAGCCCTTATTTCAAGTTCCAGTTTTTGATTGGTCCGAATATTTATTCCGGAGCCTTGTCCAGCAACTCCATGGTAACCGACTGGGTTTGCTCCATGGTTACCGGGATGTCAATTCCCCCTGCGGTCACTTTCAAATTTCCGCTCATAGTCAGGCTGTCCTGAAGGGAACGAACCAAACCTTGTTGCACGTCGAAATGGATAGTTCCGGACGAATTGGTGAAGGATACATTGCCTTTGACTTTGGCACCGTCTTGGTCCAAATCGATGTCAACGGAAAGTTCCGTGGTAACAGTAATCTTTGCGGTTTTGTGTTTTCCGACCTTACCCGGTCCGTCGTAGATGTAGATGCGTTTTCCCGTAACCGTACCGATCTTCGGCAATTTCATTTCATACTTTCGCACCCATTGGCTGTTGACCTCCAGGGCTTTCTTACTCAATTCCGGGAAGTCCCGCCCCAAGTTGTATTTCGCCGTTTCCGCGCTTTTGCCAGCCAACTGTTTGGCTAGCTTGTTTTTAAGTACCCCTTCCATCAGTTCTTTGTAACCGGTTACCTTGAGGACCTTGCCCAACGGATCAATGGTAATTCCAATCTTAGCCGAACATAGCCGCTCAAATATCGGCGTTAGCGATTCCCCAAGCTTACTTTCCTTGTCGTTTTCTTTTTTGGTTGAATCGAAGGTATATTCACCAACCGGACCAATCTTCATGGATACCTTTAATTGCTTGGTATTCGCTTGCAGGTGCAGGTTTCCTTTCGCATCCACTTTTTGCAGGGTATAGGCAATGATGGTTTTGTTCTTCATGTCCGTTTGGATTTTCTGGCCCTGAACCATTTGCGACTGCTTTGCGGTTTCCACCTTTTGGTAGGTGTAGGTATTCCCCTTCTCCATTTTGTAACGCAGTTTGACCTGGGCATAAGACTGGCTGAAGGTGTTAAGGGAAACAATCGCACACACAATTAAACCGAGTGTTTTCATTTCATTGTCCCTTCTTCGTTGAGGAATAGAGTTGGTCGCCATATTATTCGCTGGGGTAGGAAATGGATTTGATTTTTTCCCTGCCTAGTAACTCGAACCTAGAAACTTGTTCTATCAATGTAACCGAAGCCGCCGGATTTTGGCTAGAGGTGCCAACTCTTTCCTAGGCGGATAGATTAATGAGATGAATGATCGGCCCGTTGAATTCTACTTCCAGTTCTCCCTTCGGACTTTTCATCGAAGGGTCGAGAAATTGAGCGGCCGGGCGTTCTTGAATTTGTTGGCCGGTTTTGAGGTCCCAAAATAGATGATTGCCCTTTTCATCAGATGACAGGAGCTTGAGTCCATCCTTGCTAAACCTAACCTCCTTGACGTCTTCATTGTGACCTCGGAGTTTGGCGATTACCCGACTGCGGGAGAGGTCCCAGAGTTTGATTTCGCCCCCGCGATGGGTGAAATCGTAACTGGCGGAGGCGAGCGTCTGCCCATCGGGGCTGAAACTCATGGAAGAAATACTCCGCCTGGTGTGACCTTCGAAGCTGGCTTTTTCCTGGCCCGTCTTTGCATCCCAGAGTTTGATCACCGAAGGTTGATTCCAGCCTTGGCTGGTGGAGGCGAGTGTTTTGCCATCGGGACTATAACAAAGGCTGCCAGCTGTGCTATTGTGCCCCCGGAGAGTTGCCTTTTCTTTACCGGTCTCGACATCCCAAAGCTTGATGATGCCAACTCTATTGAATCTACCGCTACTCGATGCAAGAGTTTGGCCATCGGGATGGAAGCAAATGGAATAAACTGAAGTGCCGTGGCCTCGGAGGGTGGTGATAATTTTTTTGGCTTCGACATCCCAAAGTTTTAAGGTTTTGTCGTAACTTGCCGTGGCAATCACTTTGCCATCCGGACTGAATCGTACGACAGAAATGTTGTCAGTGTGTCCTTTTAAAGTTGCTAACTCCTTTCGGTCCGCAACGTTCCATAGTTTGATCACACCTGGGACACGTTTTCGGCCGCGGTAACCACCACTTCCAGAGGCCAGAGTCTTGCCATCCGGGCTAAAACACACGGAATAGACGGAACTGGTGTGTCCTTTAAGTGTGGCTATTTTTTGTCGAGTTTTAAAATCCCAGAGAATGATGATATTGTCCTTACCTGCTGTCGCAAGAATCTTTCCATCCGGGCTAATGCTCATGCTGGATATATCTTGTCTGTGCCCTTTTACCGTGGCAATTTCTTCTCCGGTTTCTGCATCCCGAAACTTGATTTCTCCCTCAACATAAGCTCCTTCCACTCCAAATTGATTTCTCTTTTTATAGTCCCGAATTCCACTTGCGGAGACGATTGTTTTCCCATCCGGACTGTATCTCACGGAGTTAATCCTATTGGAGTGTCCATAAAAAGTAGACTTTTCCTTATCTTTTGGTAACTGCCATATCTTGATTTCCCTTCCGCCGGAGGAAACGAGGAATTTACCCTTGGGACCAAAAGTAAGGTGCCGGACATTGGGATGTCCCTTGAGGACTGTTTTTTCCTGGCGGCTTTCCACGTCCCAAAGTTTGATAGTCTTGTCCCGGCTTGCAGAAGCGATAGTCTTGCCATCCGGGCTGAAACTCACCGAATAGATGGAACTGGTATGTCCTTCGAATGTACCGATGAGCTTTCCGGTTTCCACGTCCCAGAGTTTGACCTTTCCATGAATATTACCTGCTTTGGCCCCTCCGCCAGAGGCTACCATTTTGCCATCGGGACTAAAACTCAAGGAATAGACCATGTCATCATTGGTTTGGATTCGAAACATTTTTCTGCCTTTTTGGACGTCCCAGAGGTATAGATATTTTCGTTCTGGAGCGGACGCCAAAATACTGCCATCGGGGCTGAAGGCCAGGTTTTTAGTAATTCCCCCAATAAATCTCTTTAGTTTGAAGGTTTGCAAATCCCAGAGTTTGACAACTTCTCCCGAGAAATGCCAGCCACCGGATGCTAGTTTGCCATCAGGTCTAAACATTACACAGTAGGCTCGGTAGGTGTGCCCCTCGAGATCTGTCGTTATTTTCCCCGTCTTAAGATCCCAGATTTTAATGGTGTTTTCATCCGTATAGGCCAGCGTTTTGCCATCCGGACTGAAACAAACGGACCGGATCGATCTTTTGGGTCCCGTGATGTTTGCAATAACCTTGCCGGTTTCGAAATCCCAGATTTTCAATTCTCCTATGTACTTGGTGTTGCTTCCACCTGCGGTGGCCAGCATTTTTCCATCAGGACTGATGCTCAAGGAACTAACACCCCAATCAGCTACCAATGTCCTTTTGAGCCAATTGTTACACTGCCTTTCATAGAAACGCCAGATTGCACATCGTCGATTTATTGGACAGAAACGGTAATCGTGGAGATATTCTAATGCCTTGTCGGGATCCTTTTGGTAATAAAAAGATGCCTTGTCCAGCATGGAAAGATACAAAGTATGGTGGG
>CAZPPD010000409.1:0-5746 GCA_964588185.1 uncultured Alcaligenaceae bacterium
GGGCGGCGGATTGAAACGTTCGCTCGCCGACGCTTTGGGGCACATCCGCAGTTGCCGTTATTCTTGAGCAGCACCGGATTGAATCGGGCGGTGCTGATTCCCTTCGATGATTCTGCTTTGCCGGAATTCTCCTCCGTCCTGGTTAGTTGGCCGTCACCGGATGGAAAGCAGGTCGATTCCTTTGTCCGCAAACCCTACGATGCCGATAGTTTGGAAACGATGTTTAATCTCGGCCATTACATCCACAAAACTATCCGTGAAGATCACAACGCTACACTGGTATTCCTGCACGAGAACAAGGCAGCTCATCCTTGGATTGAGGATTTGCTGGAGTTGAGTAAGTTTGGTCCGATTTTTGGCGAATGGTTTTCGTTCACCCGGTTCTTCAATGAAGTAATGAACGGGGAGTTCACCGACAACCATAATGCGGATGAATTCCATTTTGATCACCTGAGCGAACGCACCGGTGAAGCCGAACACAAACACCATCATCTCTTTACTGCAAGTGACCGACCGGTCAGCGGATTTGCCGTTCAACAGCGTTTGCGGCGACGAGTGGATACTTGTTATACCCTGGCGTCAATGCAACGGGGATTGGCGGGGAAGAATGATCCGCTCAAACTGGAAGAAGAACTAAAAGGCCTGGAAAACACCATCGAAGAAATCGGTACCCATCCAACTCAGGCAATTACCAGCGTAAAAGAGAAATTGGACCAAGTCCAGAAACAAACAATGGAGGCATTATCGCAACGCCTCTTGTCTCAGGCGACTTCGCAGGAACCGGGCTACCTGGTTATGAATCCATGCAGCTACATTCGACGTGTGGTCTTGGAATTGGAGGCGGGCAAGTACCCTCTGCCCCTCAAGGACCATATCAAAGCTTGCCAGGTTGACGATGGCAAGTTGAAGGTGGTACTGGAAGTTCCCGCATTGGGGTTCGCCTGGATTCCACGGTCAGGACCTGAGGGAACGGCTCCCCCAACAATGCGGATGCGCTTGGCGGATGACCGCCATGTTCGCAATGAATTCTTCGAGGCTGAGATCGATCCCAAGACCGGTGGCATCTACAGCATCGCCAGCCGCCGCAATCCAGTCAATCGCCTGGCTCAGCGGCTGACCTTCAACCCCGGCAGCACCATGAAAGCCACTAGTGTCAAGGCGACTTCGGTGGGGCCTGCACTGGGGGAGGTGGTTGCCGAGGGAGTTCTTCTCGGGGAACACGAACAGGTACTGGCAAAATTCCGGCAGCGGTTCCGAGCCTGGCTGGGGAGACCGGTGTTGGAGGTCCGGGTGGAACTATATCCCGAGCAACCATCCGCAGGGTATCCCTGGCACGCCTATTATGGGGCTCGCTTTGCCTGGCGGGAAGAACGGACGTTGCTGCTGCGCGGGCTAAACGGAACCAGTTACATTACTCATCATAAACGCCCGCAAACTCCGGATTTCTTGGAGCTGCGCGGCCATCGAGAAAATACCGTCATCTTTCCCTGTGGCCTGCCGTTCATCCAGAAGCATGACAATCGCATGTTGGACTTGATCCTGATGCCGCAGGGAGAAACGACTCACACCTATGATTTTGCCATCGGCTTGGACCGGGAGCATCCCATGTTGACGGCTCAGGGGTTGGTGACTCCCGTGCCGATGATTGAAACCGACAAGGGACCTCCACATATCGGAGCCACCGGTTGGTTGTACCATTTGAATACGGCCAATCTCCTGGTGACGAGCATGCGTCCCGGGGGTTTGGAGTTGCCTCCGTTAGACCCCGCGTTGCCGCCGACCGAACCGCCGGTTCAAGACCTGCACAATGCCATTACGGTCCGGTTATTGGAATGTGGTTCGCAGACTGGGCAAGCGGAATTTCGCTGCGTCCGAGACCCGGTGCAGGCTTGTTTGCTGGATGCCCGCGGGGAGCGGATTCTGGATTCTACAACTAGTGGGGATATGATCTTCCTGGAAATATCGCCGGGGGACTTTAATCAGTTGCAGATTGAGTTTTGAGCTGAACCGGCACAATAAGGTAGCACCATGCCTTCCGCGTCCCTGCAATTGTGGCAGAAAGACCGGCTCTCCCGATTAAAGGAAGTGGATTCCCAATGCTCTGCGTCCATGTCCTTGGTTCCGGCCCAGCCAACTTTAGTTGAAGAGAACTTGCGGGCGTATGTGCTTTTGTTGAGCGCACATTTTCAGGGCTTTTGCAGGGACCTCTATACTGAGTGTGCAAATATCATTGCTTCAAAAGTTCGTCCTAGACTAAAGTTCCTGATTCTAGACCAATTCTCTGCTCAGCCCCAACTTGACCGAGGAAATCCGAGTCCTGAAAACTTGAAGAAAGATTTTTCACGATTCGGTTTTAAATTGAATTTTGAAAGCGCAGATCCTGCAAACTCAGATCGAATTTTCAAGTTAAACAAATTAATCAATTGGCGAAACGTAGCAGCACATCATGGCAATCCCCCACCTAACATCGTCCTGGACCTTGTTAGTGTCCAGGATTGGCTTTTTTCTCCTGTGACGGACTTGCGGTGTCCCTCGACGATATTATGTATAATGAATTAATGAAGTTACTCAGGCGAGTACCTTGGTAAATTTTTGGTTGGAAAATACATGGCAAAAAAGAAACCCGATGAAAAACTTTGGAATTTAGGTGACAAGGTAAGAATTCGTTATCACGAACATCACCTCGGAAAAATTGTTGAACTCCGGGGGCCTCTTGGACCTGATGGTATTCAAATTTATCGTGTCCGTTATCGCAAGAATGGGAAACCGGCATACGTCGAATTAACCGGGGATCATCTGATTCCCGCCACCAACGAAGAAAGTCCTGCTCAAAAGAAGGGTTGAAAGATATTCCGATGAAAATTGTCCATTATCCTCATCCAGCTTTAAGGCATCCCGCATCGACCATTCGGTCGGTGGATAAGGAACTGCGGATTCAGGTCGGAGAAATGAAGGACCTGATGTATGAGGCCAAGGGTTTGGGTTTGGCTGCCCCGCAGGTTGCTTTGCCGTTCCAACTGTTGGTGATGAACATTTCCGGCGATCCCAACCAACCGGAACTCGAAGAGGTGTTCATCAACCCGGTCATCGTGGAGCGCAAAGGCATCGTCGAAGATGAGGAGGGCTGCCTGAGTTTTCCCGGCCTGTATCAAAAAATGAAGCGGGCCAAGACGGTAAAAGTTCGGGCTTATGATCTTAAGGGAAAGCTGGTCGAAAAAACGGTATCAGACTTGGAGGCTCGGGCTTGGCAGCATGAAATCGATCACTTAAATGGCGTCCTTTTTATCGACAAGATGGGTGTGATTGCTAAGGTCGCTGCCCGGTCATCAGTGAAGACCTTTGAGAAAAAATTCCGCCAAGCTCAGGAAAAGGGGGAGATACCTCCCGATACCGAAATTGAAAAGTTGCTGACCGCATTGGAAGGCAAAGTTTAAATCTCATTTTCCTGTTTTATAAAGGACTCAATGGAAGCATCTGATCTTAGATTAGTCATGATGGGTACCGGTACTTTTGCCGAACCTGCTTTTCTCAGCTTGATCGAAAATAAATTAAATGTCGTTGGCTTGGTAACTCAACCGGACCGGGAAACCGGAGCCCAGCGAGGTTCCACCCGCCAAGTCGGCAAGGGAATGAAGGTTATTGCCGAAGAAAACGGCATCCCAGTTTATCAGCCGGAAAGTATTAACACTCCGGAAGGCGTTGGTCAACTTCAAGAATGGAAACCGGACCTTTTGGTTGTGGCTGCCTATGGACAGATCCTTTCGGATGATGTGCTGAAGGCAGCAACCCAAGGTGGGATCAATATTCACGCCTCTTTGCTGCCAAAATACCGGGGAGCTGCTCCGGTTGCTTGGGCGATTTATCATGGGGAAAAGCAAACCGGAGTCACCATCATTAAAATGTCTGTTTACCTGGATGCGGGAGCGATGCTAGCTCGGGAAGTTGTGGATATTGACCCGGAAGAAACGGCGGGGGAATTGGAAGCTCGCCTAGCTCCCATTGGCGGGAAACTTGCGGTGCAGGTGATTGACCAAATTGCCAAGGGCGAGGTACAAGGGCTAAAGCAAGACAAAAGCCAAGTAACTAAAGCTCCCAAGCTGAAGAAGGAAATGGGATTGATCGATTGGACCCGCTCGGCACAGGGGGTTTGCAATCAAATCCGGGCCATGCAACCTTGGCCTACTCCCTACACCTTTTTGCATGAGCAAGTAAAACAACCTCTGCGAGTAATCATTTCAAAGGCCAAGCCTTTGGCCAAGGAAAAAATTTCCGGATCTCCCGGTCAGGTAATTGACCACACAGAAGCTAAGGATAGACTCTTGGTTGCTACGGGTGAGAACACCGTCCTGGAAGTTCTCGAAGTACAACCTGCCGGAAAGCGACGGATGTCCGCTCAAGATTTTTTGCGAGGCCGGCCGCTGAAGTCCAGTGATTTCTTTGGACCGGAATCCGTATGAGCACTCCCCAATTTCCCCACAAGAAGAAAAGCAGCCGAAGCCTTGCCCTGCAAGTTTTATTGGAAAGCAAAGAGCACAAATCTTTTGCCCAAGATGTTCTTGATAGTCATTTGAAAACTTCCGCTTTGTCAGAACCGGACCGGCGATTGGCAACCCAGTTGGTTTATGGTGTTCTCCGCCGCCAAGGAACTTTGGACGCTATTCTAAAAACTGCGGTGACTCGGGACAAAGATAAGGTTGAACCGTGGCTTTGGGAAACGTTGCGATTGGGTGTCTATCAACTGGCGTTGCTTTCCAATATTCCGCCCCATGCCGCTTTAAATGAAACCGTGCAGTTGGCTCAGGTGGTGGGAATTCCGAGAGGTAAAGGTTTCCTGAATGGAGTTCTCCGCAAAGTTTCGCGGTTGATTGCGGATGATTTTTGTGATGCTCCTGGGCCCGCTGCCCTGCCAGTGGAAAGCGGACGTTATCGCTGTTTGCAGGAGCAGGTTCTTCCGGACCCAAGGTCTTCTCCCATCGATTATCTTGCGGCTGGCCTTAGTCTGCCGAGGTGGTTGGCTGAGAGATGGTATGAGCGGTTTGGTTGGGAGGAATGTCTTCGCTTGGGCTTTTGGTTTGCTGGTCCAGCGCCTATTTACTTGCGAGTTAATTCTCTGAAGGCAACTCGGGAAGAAGTCCTCGACGAATTGGCTAAAGCTGATATCCAAGCAGAACCCGGCACTCACCCTCAGAGCATTAAGTTACTTGCCAGTGTACCGATTCCTACGCTTCCCGGCTTTCTGGAAGGACGCATCACCGTACAAGATGAGTCGGCAATGTGGGCAGGGACTACTCTAGGAGCCAAGTCACATTCGAAGGTGTTGGACCTCTGTGCTGCTCCCGGGGGAAAGACCACGCACATCGCCGAGAGGATGGAGAATCAGGGAGCCATCCTTGCCTGCGACATCGACCCAAAGCGGCTCAATACTTTGATGGATCTTTGCCGGCGACTAGGCATTACCATAGTCGAACCGAAGCTGATCAATCCAAAGCAGAAGGAGAATTTCCCGGGACAACAATTTGATTCCATCCTGGTGGATGTTCCTTGCAGCAACACGGGTGTTCTAGGAAGGCGGCCTGAGGTTCGCTGGCGATTGGACCAAAAGGAATTTCATTTCCTGGCTCGACTGCAAAAGAACCTCTTGGTTCAGGCCGGCAACCATATCCGACCGGGAGGTACCATTGTTTATTCCACTTGCAGCATCGAACCGGAGGAAAACGCGGCACGGGCCCGGACGCTGGCCGAGCGC